>JAWVGK010000438.1:0-17881 GCA_033855155.1 Solirubrobacteraceae bacterium
ACTCGGCGGCGATCTGCGACCGCAGCCCGGACGGGTCGAAGAACGTGATGCCGCGGGTCGCCGTGCGCCCGTTGGCCAGGAGATCCCAGAACGCCGGGGCGCCGATGCCGCCCGGGGCGACGATGCCTATGCCGGTGACCGCCACACGCCTGGTCATGAGCGGGCCTGGGATCGCTCGGCCGTCGCGGCCGCGTGGGTGGCCTCCACCGCGATCGGGACACCGTCGGCGTCCTCGGTGTCGACGTGCCCGAGCGGCGGACTCGGGGCCAGCGGGCCGAGGTGGAAGACCATACGGGCCTCCACCTTGCCGACGTTGCGGAAGCGGTGCCGCATGTGGCTGGGGATCATGAGCCCCTGCTCGGGCTGCAGCGGGTGGGGCTCGCCGTCCAGGTCCACCTCGAGCTGTCCGCAGACGACGTAGATGAACTCCTCGGAGTACGGGTGGTAGTGCTCGGCGATGCGCTCGCCGGGGGCGATCGTCGCCACGCCGGTGAAGCCGGACGTCGAGCCGACGCTGCGCGGGCTCAGCAGTGTGCGGATGTCGCCGCCGCGGCGGGTGTCGGGCGCGACCTCGCCGACGTCGAGGATCGGGAAGTCAGGCATCGGTCGCTCCTGGTCGGGGACGTCGGGTCTGCGCGCCACGCCGCGACGGCGTGCGCGACTGGAGGGAGGTGTGCGAGATCGAGACGGCCATCGACAGCAGGCCGTGGTCCCATGCGCGCGCCGCGCACGGGCCGTGGAGGTGCACGATCGGGCGGCCGGCCGCGTCGTTGAGCACCTCGACGCCGATGCTCGAGCCGGCGGCGGCGGGGAGGTCGGCTGCCCGACCGCCGGGAAGGATGCAGTCGCTGGGGATCACATCCAACTAGAGTGGACCCTCGGGACCGCTGATACCTGGTGCAGGCCAACCGTGAGGCGCGGCCCGGGCCCACATCCTGCGACCCGGCCGGCTCGGGTCCGTGCGAGCGCTCGCGACGGGCTGCCGTCAGCGGTCGTACATCGCTCGGATCGCTTCGAGCGTGTCGCGCATCTGCGCGACACGCCGCTCGCCGAGCGCCATGCCCCAGTCGACCTCGATGTCGTGCAGCGCGTCACGGGCGACCGCCATCGCGGCAAGGCTCTTGTCCGTCGGCTGGATGAGCTTCGCCCGCCCGTCGGCGGCGTCGGGAACGCGGATGAGGTAGCCCAGGCCCTCGAGCTCGAGCACGTGCTCGGCCATCGCCTGCTTGGTCATCCTCGAGAGCTCCGCGAGCTGGCTCAAGCGCAGGCCCTCGGGCGTCAGGTGGTGGAAGACGGGACCGTGCACCGGACGGATGTCCGTATACCCGGCGGCGTCCAGGCGGCGGTGGAGCTCGTCGGTCAGCCTGGCCTTGACCATGCCGAGGAGCTGGCCCATATGGGGCGTCGTTGTCGGGATGACGGTTGCCATTTAGTCAGGGTACCTGATAGAGTTGCCGCGAGCCACCCCCCGACGACAAACGTTTCGCCGCTCAACAGAAGGAGCCCTCGCCGTGTCGAAGACTACGACCGAAGTACCCACAGGCCAGCACGGATCGCTCTCCAGGATGGGCGCCGACGAGTGGTCAGCGGTCGCCGAGAGGTCCGCGGTCTCGTTTCGCTGCAGGACCTACTGGGGCCTCTACACCGTCAAGGGTCAGTTCACGCAGTGCGAGGGCTGGCTGAGCGCCGTCCCGAGCCCGCGCCTGGAGCTGCGAGTGCGTGCCGCGAGCATCGACACCGGCAACGCCAAGCGCGACGAGCACCTGCGTTCGGGAGACTTCTTCGGGGTCGAGACCCACCCCGAGGTCATCTTCGTCTGCGACGATCTCGTCGAGACCGCCAACGGCTTCGTCGCCTGTGGCGACCTCACGATCGCGGGCCATGTCTCGCGGCACGAGGTGCCCGCCCAGCTCGAACTGCTGAGCGCGACCCGCGCGCGGCTGCACGCCAGGCTCGAGGTCGACCGCACATCCGTCGGCCTGGCCTGGAACGGCGCCGGCGGCATGATCAAGAACCGCGTCGTCGTCGAGATCGACGCCGAGCTCGCCGCGGAGTGAACGGTCAGCGATGAAGATCGCCGTCATCGGAGCAACCGGCCGTACCGGTGCCAAGGTCGTGACGGCCGCGCTCGAGGCCGGACACGAGCTCACCGCGATCGTGCGCGATCCGTCGACCGCGCCGGCAGCCGATCACGAGCGCCTGCGGCTGCTGACCGGCGACGTGCGCGACGTGCGCTCGCTCGAGCGTGCGCTGGACGGCCAGGATGCCGTCATCTCGTGCGTCGGGCCGCGCAGCCGCAAGGAGCGCTCGCTGCGCGAGGAGGGCATCCGCAACACGATCGCCGCCGCCAGGAAGGCCGGCGTCCGGCGCCTCGTCGTCCTGTCGGCGTTCGGCGTCGCGGACAGCGTCGAGGAGCTCAAGCGCACGACGTTCGTCTTCAGCAGGATCATCCTGCCGCTGTTCCTCAAGACCCAGTTCGCGGACATGGCGCGCATGGAGGAGCTCGTGCGCGAGAGCGGCCTGGAGTGGGTCGTCGTGCGGCCCAGCGCCATGAACAACAAGCCCGCGACGAACGCCGTCAAGATCGCCGACGGCTCGCGCAGGGCGGGGTCGTCGATCCCCCTGGAGGACGTCGCGACCTTCATGGTGACGTGCCTCACGAGCGACGCCCACGTCGGCGCCATGCCCGTGATCTCCGTCTGACCGATTTCGCGCGAACGCGTATCAGGTCGCGCGGCCGCGACTCTCCTCGAGGGAGCAGGACCTTCCCCAACACCTTCGAGAAGGGCGGTCAGCACCTATGTCCCAGCAGAACAAGGACCTGGTGACGCGAGCCGAAGATGCCTGGAATGAGGGCAACCTCGACGAGGCCTTCGACTACTTCGCCGACGACTACACGGAGAACACCCCGTTTCCAGGCCTGCCGCCGACCAAGGAGGGGCTGAAGTTCCTCCTGACGTCCTTCCGCAAGGCCTTCCCGGATGGGCACGTGACGATCGACCTGATGATCGCCGAGGGCGACCTGGTCTCCTACTACTCGACCGCGCGCGGCACCCACACCGGCGAGTTCATGGGTACGGCGCCCACCGGCCGCTCGGTCGAGGTCGGCGCCCTGCACATCCACCGGATCCGCGACGGCAAGATCGTCGAGCACTGGGGCCATAACGACCAGGCGGGCATGATGCGCCAGCTCGGCATCGCCCCCGGCCAGCTCGGCGGCGCCCCCGGGGCGCCCGGACCGCGCATGGCGACCGCGCCCTCCTCCTGACAGGCACGGCGAGGCGACCATGACCACGACCGTCCTATGCGGGATCGCCGTCCTCTTCTCGTCGATCCTCGCAGGCGGGGTGGTGACGGTCTCGCTCGTGATGATTCCCGCGCTGCGGGCCTGCGCGCCGAACGACGAGTTCCACATGCACAAGGCCTTCAACCCCCTGCCCGACTACTACATGCCGCAGTCGCTGTTCATCTCGGCGTTCGCGGCGATCGCCATACTCGCCGTCGACGACGGCCTGACCGACTCCTCGCGGACCCTCTCGTGGGTCGCCGTCGCGCTCAGCGTGCCGGTGGTCATGATCAGCCTCGCGCTGAACCGGCGCATCAACCTCGTGATCCGGCGCTGGACGGCGGACGAGCTGCCGGCCGGCTACGCGCAGCTGCGCGCCGACTGGGACGTGGCTCACATCCTGCGCACGGTCCTGTGCGTGCTCATCGCCACGTGCTACACGGTCGCGGCGCTGACGGACCCGTCACCGACCGGGGCCCTATGGGCGGCCAGCGTGCTGGCCGCGGGGATGATGGCCGGCGGGCTCGTCATCGTCATGGCGGCGGTGGTCCCCACCTTCCGCCGCCTGCCGGATCGCCTGGCGGTCCGCCTGCACCGCGAGGTCGATCGCTACGTCGACGTCCCGTTGCCGATCTTCACGATCCTCACGTTCGCGACGGCCGTCGGGCTGCTCGCGCTCGGCTCGGCGACGGCCACCCGCACGGCCCTCCTCGCTGCCGCCGCCGGGGGCGCGCTCGTCGTGGCGCTGAGCTCGCATTTCGTCAACCGGCCCATGAACCAGCGGCTCAACGCGTGGGGCGACGGGCCGCCGCCGGCTGACTACCCGGCGCTGCGGCGGCGCTGGGACGCCGCGCACGCGCTGCGCACGGTGGCCGGCCTGACGTCGCTCGTCTGCCTGATCGTCGCAATGCTCGCGCGCTGAGCGGACCCGTTTCAGATTTCTCGTTCAGAACCGTCAGGCATCATGACGAATCTGGTAAGGTCGCCTGACCTACTGTCGCCACCGCTGACCCGAGGCGTCACCGCCCAATCCCGAGCAGAAGGAGTACGACGTGAACCCCCCCACCGCCGAAGCTGAGTCGATCGGCGTCCTGGCGCGGACCGGGACGTGGACGATCGACGCGGTCCATTCGACGATCGCGTTCCAGGTCCGCGACAAGCGGCAGATGATCGCGACGATCCGTGGTCGATTCACCGACTACGAGGGCACGCTCGAGGCGGGCCCCGAGCCTCGCGTCCGCGTGGCGATCCAGGCCGCCGGCCTCACGACCGACAGCGAGAACCGCGACCGCCACCTGCGCTCCGCCGACTTCCTCGACGTCGCCGAGCACCCGGTGATCCGGTTGGCCTCCGACACGATCGTCGAGGGCGACGACGGCCGCATCCACATGACGGGCAGCATCGACATCAAGGGCGTCCGGCAGCCGCTCGAGCTCGAGGGTACGGTCCTCGGCTGCGGCACGGACCGCTACGGCAACGACCGCGTGGCCATCGAGGCCCGAGGCGATCTGCTGTTCGGGCCGATGCCCGTCGCGCTCGTCGCCGACATCTCGTTCGTTTCGGAAGGGAGCACGTCATGAGCAGGCGCAGAGGGCCTTCGGACGCCGACGGACCGCCGTCGGTCCGGGACAACCCCCGCAAGTGGTGGACGCTGGGCGCGGTGTCGCTCGGGATGTTCATGGTGATGCTCGACGTCACGGTCGTGAACGTCGCGCTGCCGTCGATCCAGCACTCGCTCGGCGGCAACCTGTCGCACCTCGAGTGGGTCGTCAACGGCTACGTGCTCGCGCTGGCGGTGGGCCTGCTCACCGGCGGGCGCCTCGCCGACCTCGTCGGCCGTCGGCTCATCTTCATCATCGGCCTCGGACTGTTCACCGGCGCGTCGTTGACGGCCGGCCTGTCGGACAGCAATACGGTCCTGATCGCGTCCCGCCTGGTCCAGGGCTGTGGTGCGGCGCTCGTGGTTCCCGCGTCGCTGTCGATCATCAGCGCGACGTTCCCGCCCAAGGAGCGCGGAACGGCGATCGGCATCTGGTCCGCGGTCACGGGCTTCGGCGTCGCGATCGGTCCGCTCATCGGCGGGTTGCTCTCCGAGGGCATCAACTGGAACTCGATCTTCTTCATCAACGTGCCGATCGGCGCGGCTGCGATCGTCGCGGCGCTGATGCTGATCGACGAGAGCAAGGACGAGACGTCGCACAAGCGCCTCGACGCGCCGGGCCTCGTCGTAGCCGCGATCGGCCTCGGCACCCTGACGTACGCGCTCGTCGAGGCCAACAACTACGGCTGGGGGTCGACGACGATCGTGTCGCTGCTCGTCGTCGCGGGGGTCGCGCTCGTCGGCTTCTTCATGCTCGAAACCCGTCAGCAGCTGCCGATGCTCGACCTGTCGCTGTTTCGCAACCGCACGTTCTCCGGAGCCATCGCGACGTCGGGGATCCTGGGCTTCGCGATGACCGGAGTGTTCTTCTTCCTGTCGCTGTACATGCAGAACGTGCAGCACTTCTCGCCGATCGAGGCCGGCGCCGCGTTCCTGCCGATGACCATGCTCATGATGGTGATCCCGCCCATCGCGGGCGTCCTCACCGACCGCTTCGGGCCGCGCTGGCTGCTCGTGGTGGGCATGTGCCTGTTCGCGATCGGGCTGTTCCTGTTCTCCGGCCTGGGAGCGGGCGACGGGTTCTGGGAGCTGCTCCCCGGGATGCTGTTCTCCGGCGCCGGCGTCTCGATGCTGTTCGGGCCGGTGACCGCGGCGGCGCTCTCCGGCGCCCCAATACACAAGGCCGGAATCGCGTCGGGCGTGCTCAACACCAGCCGGCAGACCGGCGGTTCCCTCGGCGTCGCCGTCATGGGAGCGATCATCGCGCAGCAGGCGGCCGAAGCTGTCGGCGGCGGACGGTCCGCCACCAGCGTGTTCATCGACGGGTACCAGACGGCGATGACCGTCGGCGCCGGCGTCGCGGTGCTCGGCGCCCTGGTCGCCGCGCTGACGATCCGCGGGATGGCGGTCGAAGGCGTGCCGGGAGACCCCGGAGGCGAAGGCGGTCCCGGTGGCCCCGGCGGTCCGCCCTCGGGCGCCGAGTCGCCGCAGGGCGCGTGGCGGCCGGGCGTCCCCGTCGGCGCCGCCGGCGACCCCCGCGCCAACGGCGCCATGGCGCCGAAGCCCGCCCTCGTCGGCGCCGCCGGCGGCAGACGCGATCGCCCGAGGCGCAGCAGGTCGGCACCGTGATCGCACGGAGCATCGCAACGTCACGTAGACGTTTCCCGGCGACGGGCGACCTCGTATGGGAAACGGTATGAGCGGCGACATGCGCGCGGCGGGCTTGCCTGCCGCGCGCAGCGCGCTTCTGGTCATGGACGTCCAGCACGGCATCGCCGAACGCGGGGACAACTCCGAGATCCTCGGGCGCCTGGCGTCGGCGACGGCAGCGGCCCGGGCATCCGGCATGCGGGTCATCTTCGTGAAGATCGGCTTCCGCGACGGCTATCCCGAGATCAGCCGCGACAACCCGATGTTCTCGAGGATCGTGAGGTCGGGCGGCTTCATCGAGGGCCGCACGAGCGAGATCCACCCGGCGGTGGCGCCGCGGCCAGGCGACATCGTGATCACGAAGCGTCGCGTGAGCGCCTTCGCGAGCACCGACCTCGACGCGGTCCTGCGCGTCAACGGGATCGACTCGCTCGTCCTCAGCGGGATGTCCACGAGCGGGGTCGTGCTCTCCACGATGCGAGCGGCGGCGGATCTAGACTTCGATCTGACCGTGCTGTCGGACGGCTGCGCGGACAACGACACGGAGTGCCACCGCGTCCTCATGGAGCGGATCTTCCCGCGACAGGCAAGCGTCGTGACGGTCGAGCAATGGATCGCCGCGCTCGGCGGCTCCGGGGAGACGGGCTAGGTCCGGCGCGGCCGGCAGAGCTCGCTACCTCGGTCAGGTGGGCGCGGACGCGACACCGGGGCGCGCATCCGAGGACCGCCTGCCCGGCAGCCCGCGCGCGACGCCGAACGCGACGGCCTCGGCTGGGGCCTGCATCTCCAGGCCGATGACGACGTTGAGGGCGAGCTTGAGGTCCATGCCGCGCCGGCGGCGCCGACGTGACGACCTCCTTGGCCGTCGCCGCAGCAGCGCGCGCCAGCCCTCGAGCGTCTGCGGGTCCCAGCCGAGGTCGCCGCTGATCTCAGAGCATGACGGTCTTCCGCCACGGCGACATCGTCGTGCGCATGTTCGAGCAGGCGGGTGCCGCCGGCTGCCGCGGGCGGTCGTCGCCCCGGAAGGCGCCGTCGGCGGCCGCGCCGGTGCCGGGACGCAGCGGGTAGAGCAGCGCGTGCCGCGGGATCGCGGGCGCGTCGTCGCCGGGCACCGGCGGGATGGGCCGGTCGACCAGGCACGTCATCATCGCCCGGCGGAAGCAGACGCCCATCGCGCCGCGATCGCCGAGGTCGCGGCTCGGCGAGGCACGATGTCGGCGCCTGCTCGGTCTCCGGATCTGCGCCTGGCGCGAGAGATGGGCGGAGACTTGGGGCCGCCAGGTATCAGGCGATGGCGGCGCCTCTCTCCTTGGGCAGCAAGCGACTGCTGCGGAGGCATGAGTGATCATCGACATCCACGGGCACATCAGCCCGCCTGAGGCCTTGAAACGGTATCCGATGCCGCCGTCGCTCGGCGATGTCGAGGGCATGATCGAGCGCAAGCTCGAAGCCGGCATCGCGATGACGATCGTCGGCAGCCCCGTCGGCGCGGGCGCGATGGTCCCGGTGCCCGGCGTCGACAACTACGCCCAGCCCGCGTCGCGCCTGTCCGCGCTGCACGACTGGCTGGCGCAGACGTGCGCCGCGCATCCCGACCACCTGCGCTCCTACGTCTACGTCAACCCGCTTGGCGGCGACGCCGCGCTGGAGGCCGCCGCCGCGACGCTCGCCTCCGACGAGGCGTTCGTCGGGCTGATCGCCAACACGAGCGTCCAGGGCGAGTACCTTGACTGCGAGGCCGCCGCGCCGTTCTTCGCGATGGCCGCCGAGCTCGGCGTCCCCGTCCTGCTGCACCCGCCCGCAGAGCCCGCCGCCGGACACGGCCTGCGCGGACTTCCCCTGCTCGAGCAGGTCGGGCGCTTCGGCGACGTCACCGCCGGCTTGGCCTGCTGCATCTTCGGCGGCTGGCTGGATCGCCATCCCGAGCTGCAGCTGATCGGCGCCGCGGGCGGCGGCGCGATCGCGCTGCTCGCGGAGAAGCTCGACCTCGCGCACGCCGCGCCGCACTGGGGGCCCGGCGGCCGCCCGCCGCTGGCCGCCCCGCCGAGCAGATACCTGCGCCGCATCTGGGTCGACACCGCGTCGCCGAGCCTGCTCGGGCTGCGCGCCAACCTGCACGCCCTGGGAGCCGAGCGCCTGCTGTTCGGCACCGACAGCCCGCCGCTCGGGCTGCCGGCGCCGGATCACGTCGAGGAGATCCGCCGCATCGCGGGGGAGTCGGCGCTGGCAAGCAACGCGCAGCGCCTCTTCGGACTGCGGGAGCTGGTCGCATGAGCCACGTCATCGTCGCCGGTGGCGGCATCGGCGGACTGTCGACCGCGATCGCGCTGATCCGTCGCGGCCACGAGGTGACCGTGCTCGAGCGCACGACGCAGCTGACCGCGATCGGCGCCGGCATCGGCCTGCAGTGCAACGCGCTGCGCGATCTGCACCTGTGCGACGAGATCCTCGCCGCCGGTATGCCGATCGAGCGTTACGAGTACGTCGACACGCTCGGACGTGCGATCACCGGCTGGCCGCAGGGTGAGATCCGGCGCAAGCTCGGTCAGCCGACCGTCGTCGCGCATCGCGCAGAGCTTCAGGCAGCGCTGCTCGCGGCGCTTCCTCGCGACGTCATCCGGCTCGGAGCCCGCTGCACGGGCTACCACGACAACGGGACGGGTATCGCCGTGGCGATCGAGGGCGGCGCGACGGTCTACGGCGACCTGCTCGTCGGCGCGGACGGCCTGCGGTCGGTCGTGCGCGAGCAGCTGCTCGGCGACGAGCCGCCGCGCTACGCGGGCTGGATCACATGGCGCGGGATCGCCGAGCTGTCGGTCGCCGAGTTCCCGCTGGGACTCGCCCGCCAGTCGCTCGGCCGCGGCCGCAGCTTCGGCACGTGGCACATCGGCGAGGGGCGCATCTACTGGGTCGCGACGCTGCGCATGGCGGAGGGCGCCGACGACGATCCCGCGATCCGCAAGCAGCGCGTGCTCGCGGCCTTCGGGGGCCTGCACGACCCCGTCGGCGAGGTGATCCGCGCGACGCCGGCGGACGCGATCCTGTCCGACGAGATCTACGACCGGCCGCCCGGTGAACGGATGGAGCTCGGGGCGCGTCGTGCTGCTCGGCGACGCGGCCCATCCGACGACGCCGGTGACCGGCCAGGGCGGCGGCCAGGCGATCATCGACGCCGTCGCACTCGCCGACGAGCTTGCCACCGCGGGCGACCTGCGCGACCCGTCCGCCCGCGCGGCGGCGTTGGCGGCCTACGAGGCGCGCCGCACCGGCCCGACCACCGACATCACCAACGAGGGCTGGTTCAGCAGCGGCATGCACCGCTGGGGACCGCCTGAAGTGCCGCCTGTGCGACCTGTCGCTTCGACTCACCCCGCAACGCATCTGGTGCAAGCGGATGGAAACCCGCCTCGCGCCATGACCACCCAAGGAGATCACATGGAACGCCACGCCCTGCTGTTCCGGGTCAAGCCGGGTACCGAGGACGCCGTCGCCGCGATCCTCGCGGCCTACCGGCGCCCGCCGACGCAGATCGACGCCGACACGCGCCTGCTCGGCACGACGGTGCTCATGCACGGCAACTTCGTCGTGCGCACGATGGAGATCGAGGGCGGCCTGCCAAAGGTCGTCGCCCACTTGGCGCGCCGGCCGGAGATCCAGGCCGCCGAGCGCGAGCTGAACCCGTATCTCGAGCTGCCACGGGATCTCGGCGATCCGCAGGCCGCGCGTGCCTTCTTCCAGCGATCCGCGATGCGCCTCGTGATCCATCGCGGGCCGCCGGCGCTGCCCCCCGGCCTTCCCGCCACCCGGCACGCGCTGCTGTACCCGCTTCGCCCGGGCAGTGGCGAGGAGGCCGAGGCGGTGTTCGTCGGCGGCGGCGACCCGCCGCACCAGGCCGGCGCGACGCGGCTGCTCCGCACCACCGTGTTTCGTCACGCGGACACCGCCGTGCGGCTGTTCGACATCGTCGGCGACCTCGACGAGGCGATCGACCACCTCGTCAGGGCGACGGCGCTGCAGCAGGCCGGCAGGGGGCTCGCGTCGTACCTCGCCGACGGCATCGACATCTCCGACGAGGCCGGCCTGCGCAGGTTCTTCGCCGATCAGCTGATGACCGTCGTTACGGACCGGCGCGCAGCGCAGGCGGCGTGAGATGGCGATCATCGGATTCATCGGACTCGGCTCGATGGGCGCGGGCATGGCTCGACGCCTGCTGAGCACGGGTCACGACGTCCGCGTGTTCAACCGCACGGTGGGCAGGGCCGAGGATCTCGTCGCCGGCGGCGCGAAGCTCGCGCGGACTGCGCGCGACGCCGCCGACGGCGCCGACGTCGTGCTGCTGTCCGTCGCCGACGGCGACGCCCTGCGCGAGGTCACCGACGGCCCCGACGGCGCGCTGGCCGGCCTCGGGCGCGACGCCGTGCTCGTCAACACGAGCACGGTCGACCCCGACGCGGTGCGCGAGCTCGCGCTGCGGGCCGGCGGGCGCCACGTCGTCGACGCCGGGGTGCTCGGCAACATGAACCATGCCCGCGACGGCGAGCTGCGCGTCTACGCGGGCGGCGAGCCGGCGGCGATCGAGCGCTGCCGCGCGGTGCTCGACGACCTCGGCAAGGAGGTGCTCCACGTCGGCGCGCTCGGTGCCGGCATGGAGCTCAAGCTCGTGCTGAACCTCGTCATGGGCCTCGAGATGCAGGCGCTCGCCGAGGCCGTCGCCGCCGGCGTGGCGCGGGGCCTCGATCGAACGCAGGTGCTCGAGGCGATCGCGAACAGCGGATTCGCCTCGCCCGTGATGGCGTTCAAGACGCGCCGGATGATCGGCCGCCGCTACGGCGACCCGGACTTCCGCCTGCGGCTCATGGCCAAGGACCTCGCGCTCGTGGCCGACGGACCGGGCGACCTGCGCCTCGCGATGACCGACGCCGCCCGCGCAGCCCACGACGCGGCCGTCGCGGACGGCCTCGGCGACCTCGACTGCGCGGCGATCGTGAGCCGCTTCGAGGAGAACCGTGCCCGCGTCGCGCTCGACGGTCGCTGATGCTCGCCCGCCGGCGCTAGCGGCCGACCGCGAGCGCGAGCAGGTCGTGGAACGTTCGCCGCTGCTGCGGCGTCAGCGCGCTGACGATCGGGACGTCCTCGTAGAGCTTGGCGCCCAGCGCCCGCTGCAGGCGCCGGCCGTCGGCCGTCAACGCGAGCCGCTTGACGCGGCGGTCGTCGGGATGGGGCTCGCGCACCGCCAGCCCGCGCGACTCGAGCTTGTCGGCGATCGCCGTGACGTTCGACGCGTCGCAGCGCAGCTCGAGGGCGAGCGCCCGCATCGAGATCCCGCTGCCGACCCGCAGCAGCGCCTTCGCCTCGGTCACCGGCAGATCGAACGCCGCGGCCGTCGTCTCGAAGTGCTGCTGCATGTTGCCCACGAGCAGGAACACGAGATCGACGATCTCGCGCGCCTCGGGCTCCGCCAGCCGTTCCGTCGTCGCCATGCGCCGATCATAACCCAACTCGCTTGACAATTTCCATGGTTTATTCAACCATTGAGTCGATGAAGGAAATTCTGGCGACCACCGGCCCCCGCTCGCACCCGGCGCGCGACGGCCTCGACGAGGGGAAGCAGCGATGACACCCAGCCACGGCTTCGACATACGCGCAGAGGGACTGGCTCGCGAGTACGCAGGTGCCGGCAGGGCGGTGGACGGCATCGACCTGCACGTCGCGTCCGGCGAGATCTACGGCTTTCTCGGCCCCAACGGGGCGGGCAAGTCGACCACCGTCCTGATGCTCACGACGCTGCTGCCGCCGACGGCGGGGCGCGCGGCGATCGGCGACCTCGACGTCGTCGCCGACGCCCATGCGGTGCGGCGCATCATCGGGGCGGCGCTGCAGGAGGTCGCGCTCGATCCGATGCTCACCGCTCGCGAGCACCTGCACCTGCAGGGGGCGCTGCACGGCCTGCGCCGTGCCGAGCGCGTGCGCCGTTGCGACGAGCTGCTCGAGCGCGTCGACCTGACGAGCGTCGCGGGCCGCAAGGTCAGCACGTTCTCAGGCGGGATGAAGCGGCGCCTGGACCTCGCGCTCGCGCTCGTGCACCGCCCGTCGGTGCTGTTCCTCGACGAGCCGACCACCGGCCTCGACATCCGCAGCCGGACGGCGCTGTGGGACGACGTGCGCTCGCTGGCCCGCGACGACGGCGTGACGGTCTTCCTGACCACGCAGTACCTCGAGGAGGCCGACGCGCTCGCCGATCGCGTTGGGATCATCGACGACGGCCGGATCGTCGCGGAGGGCTCGCCGGCCGCGCTGAAGGCCGAGATCGGCGCTCCCAGCGTCGAGATCACGCCGGTCCGTCCGGAGGACGCCGCCGGCATCGGCGCGACGCTGGCCCCGTTCGGTCCGTCCGTCGCCGCCCGCGACGGCGGCCTCTCGGTGCGCCTGGCCGGTGGGGAGGCGGCGCTCGCCGACGTCGTCCGCGCGCTCGACGCCAACGGCTACGCGATCGGCCACCTGTCGCTCGAGGCGCCGTCGCTGGACGACGTCTTCCTCGCCAAGACCGGCCGGCCCCTGGAAGCGGCGTCCGACGAGGCCGACGCGCTCGAGACACGCGAGCAGGTGGCGGCATGACGACCCTGCAGCAGTTTGCCTGGCTGACGCGGCGCGCGGTCGTCCGCACGCTGCGCCAGCCAGCCGCCGCCTTCCCGGCGCTGTTGTTTCCGCTGATCCTGCTCGCCGTCGTGGCCGCGGGCCTCGGATCGGCGACCGACATCCCCGGCTTCCCGGCGGACTCCTACCTGCAGTTCGCGCTCGCTGGAGCGTTCGTGCAGGCCGCGATGGTTGGCGGCATCAACAGCGGCGCCGACCTCGCGGTCGACATCGAGAGCGGCCTGCTGGACCGGCTCGCGCTGACCCCGCTGCGCCGCTGGGCGCTGCTGCTGGGGCAGCTCAGCGGAGCAGTGACGCTTGCGCTGCTGGCCGGCGTGCTGTACCTCGCGATCGGCCTGCTGTTCGGCGTCGAGATCGCGGCCGGGGTCGGCGGGGTCGCCGTGATCCTGGCGCTGGCGGTCGTGTCGGCGCTGGCGTTCGCCGCGCTCAGCGCCCTGCTGGCGCTGCGCACCGGCTCCAGCGAGGCGGTGCACGGCGCGTTTCCGCTGACGTTCCTGCTGCTGACCTTCAGCTCCTTCTACCTGCCGCGGACGCTGATCGACGTCGACTGGTTCAAGGCGCTGGCGACGTACAACCCGGTCTCGTACCTCATCGAGGGCGTCCGCAGCCTCTACATCGACGGCTGGGACTCCCAGGCGCTCGCGCTCGGCTTCGGGCTCGGCGCGGCGATCGTCGCGATCGGCATCGCCTGTGCATCCGCAGCGCTCAAGGGAAGGTTGGCCCACCGATGACCGGTCACGACTTCGGCTCGACGACGCTCACCGTGGCCGGGCGCAACTTCAAGACCACGATGACCAACCCGGGGCTCGCCTTGCGGCCGATCCTCGGCCCGCTGGTCTTCTTCGCGGCCTTCGCCGGCGGCCTGTCGGCCGTCGGCCGGACGCCGGGCTTTGACTTCTCCAGCGGCTACACGGCGTTCCAGTTCGCGTTCATCATGCTGCAGGGCGCGCTGTTCGTGGGCCTGTTCTGCGGTCTCGCGCTCGCCCGCGACCTGCAGAGCGGCTTCATCCGCAGGCTGATGCTCGCCGCGCGCGACCGCCGCGGCATCGTCGTCGGCTACGTGCTCGCGGGCCTCGGCGTCACGATGATCGCCACGACCGTGCTGCTCGGCGTCGCGCTGCTGTGCGGGATGCAGCTCGACGGCGACCTCCTCGACGTCGCGGGCATGTACTCGCTGGCGCTCGTGATCTGCGCCGCCGGCGCGCTGTGGTCGATGGGCGTCGCGTTTCGCATGCGTACGGTGCAGGCCGCGCCGCTCATGCAGACGCCGGGCTTCCTCGGGCTCTTCCTCGCGCCCGCGTTCGTGCCCTACGCGCTGCTCGAGGGTTGGATCCGGCCGATCGCCCGCGTCAACCCGATCACGCAGCTCGTCGAGGGCGCGCGCGGATTCGTCTCGGGCCGGCCCGAGGATCTCCTGCTGACCTACGGGGTCGCCGCCGCGTTGCTGTCCGTGCTGGCCATCTGGACGCTCACTGGCCTGCGTCGCGCCGAGCGGATCGCCTGAGCCGTGGCACACGCGGGCAAGGTCATCGAGAACCCCCGGACGCAGCAACGGCTGACGTTCCTGCACACCGCCGGCGAGACCGCCGGCGAGCTGCTCGAGTTCGAGGTCGCGGCCGAGGCCGCGGGCGCCTCGCTGCCGCCCCATGTCCACCCGCAGCAGGAGGAGCGCATCGAGGTCGTCGCCGGCAGGGTGCGCATCCGGATCGCCGAGGACGTGCGCGTCCTCACGGTCGGCGAGGCCGCGAGCGTGCCGCCCGGCGTCGCGCACAGCTGGGCGTGCGCCGGCAGCCGGACGCGCGTGCGCGTGCGCGTCGCCCCCGCCGCCGACGCCGAAACGCTGCTCGAGACGATGTACGGGCTCTCGCGCGACGGCAAGACGAATGCCAAGGGCATGCCAAAGCCCCTGCAGATGGCGGTCCTGGCGCACGCGCATCGGCGCGAGATGGCCTTCGCCGGACCGCCCGTGGCGCTGCAGCGCGCCGTGCTCGGCGTGCTCGCGCCGATCGGTCGGCTGCGCGGCTACCGCGCCCGCTACGCGCGCTACAGCGATTGACCACGACGATCAGGAGACGTGATGACCACGACCACCGCTTCACCGGCGGCGCCCCCGGCGCCGCCGTTCATGGATCTGCTGAAGACGCTCGCCGCTCCATGGATCTCGCAGTCGATCTACGTGCTGGCCAAGCTCGACATCCCCGAGCGCCTCGCCGACGGGCCACGCGACGTCGCCGAGCTCGCCGCCGACAGCGGCGCCCACGCCGACGCGCTCCAGCGCTTCCTGCGGGCGGGCGCGATGGCCGGCGTCGTGACGGAGGTCGCCGCGGGGCGCTTCGCCCTGACGCCGACGGGCGACTTCCTGCGCGGCGACGTGCCGGGCAGCCAGAAGTGGTCGGCGATCATGTTCGGCGAGGAGACCTTCCGCTCGTGGGCCGACGTGCTGCACACGGCGCGCACCGGCCGGCCGGCGTTCGAGGAGGTCTACGGCCGCTCGTACTTCGACCACATCGCCGAGGACCCCGAGGCCAAGCGCGTCTTCAACGCGGCGATGCGCACGTCCGCAGCGGCTCCTCTGGCGGCGACGTACGACTTCGCGGGCGTTCGGCGCGTGGTCGACATCGGGGGCGGCCAGGGCGCGCTGCTGGGCAGCATCCTGCGAGCGCACCCGCAGTTGCACGGGTGCTCGTCGACCTGTCCGACGTCGTGTCGGGCGCCGCCGAGCACCTCGGCGACGTCGCGGATCGTTGCGAGATCGTGCCGGGGAGCTTCTTCGACGACGACGTGATCCCACGCGGCGCAGACCTGCTGATCCTCTCGCGCGTGCTGCACGACTGGGACGACGACAAGGCGCTGGCGATCCTGCGCAACGTGCGTGCCGCGATGGATGCGGGGGCGAGGCTGCTCGTGCTCGAGCGCCTGATCCCGCCCGGCGACGACTTTCACTTCGGCAAGCTCTTCGATCTCGTGATGCTCGTCGTCCTGGGCGGTCGCGATCGCACCCGGGACGAGTACCACGCGCTCCTGCAGCGCGCGGAACTCCGGGTCGGGCGGACGCTCGGGCTGCCGGGCGGCATGGGCGCGATCGAGTCGGTCCGCAGCGACTGAGGTTCGCCCTCCCGCCGGCGGGGATGTGCTTCCGCCGGCGGGGAAGCGGATGCCCGCGGCGGCGATCCAGGCTCAGCCCGGATCCAGGCTCAGGCCGACCGCGTCCAGCGCCAGTCGCGGGGCAGCGCGAGCTCGTGCGGGAAGAACCCGAGCCCGACGATGCGGTCGCTCCAGGCGAAGTCGGCGAGCTCCATCTCGGCCTCGCCCGTGGGCGGGCGAGGGTCGGGCTCGGCGCCCGTGGGTGGGCGAGGGTCGGGCTCGGCGTCCGGGTCCGGGTCCGCCCGGACGTGGGCGCTCATCGCTCGGGCTCCGCGTCCCAGCTGTAGAACTCCTGCGCCATCGCGTCCTTCGGCGAGCTCCACGTCGGGCTGTAGGGCTCGATGTAGGGCTCCAGCCGGGCGCTGATCTCGCGAAACAGCTCGTGCTGGCGCACCCCGTCGACCGCGCGCTCGAAATCGTCGTCGACCTCCACGAGATGGACGTAGACGTCGTCGAGCACGAACAGGCTGCGATGGCGCACGCCGGCCAGCGCCGGCAGCTCGGTCGCGTCGGACTCGGCGAAGATCTCCGCCACCCGGTCGCGCGCGCCGGGGCGCATCTTCGCCACGATCATGCCGCGTCGAACCATTTGTAGACCCCTCTCTCGGGTAGCGCCGCGCCTGCTCGTGCCAGGCGGGTCTCCTCGACGACGTCGAACTTCAACGAGCGCGCCGACGCGATGCACGCGCGCAGCGGCTTGGCGAGCTCGCGATGGGCCTCGCTGCGCTCCCACTCCAGGAAGCACTCGAGGCTCTGCCACTCGCTCGTGATCAGCCAGGTGTCGGCGTCGCCCTCGCGCAGCCGGCAGACCTGGTCGACGATGTGGCCGGGCACGCCGGCGACGTCGTCGCGGATGCGCTCGTACGCCGTCAGGAACGCGCCGGCCGATCCCGGCTTGAGCTCGACGAGGAAGACGACGCGGCCCTTGTGCATGCGCTTGGGCGTGCTCATGCGCGTTCCGCGACGAGGTCGTCGCGGCGCCGTGCGACCGGCGCCGCGCCGTCGGGGTCGGCCACGAGCACCGGCACCTGGCTGCGGCGCACGAGCGCGCCGCTGCAGCGGCTGCGCCAACGCCAGCGACGGTGCTGGTCGCCGGCGATGACGACGAGGTCGTAGTGTCCGTCGCGTAGCTCGGCGATCAGCGCCGCGAGCGGCTTGCCGTGACGGACGATCGTCGTCACGGGCAGCCCCGGCGGCAGCGAGCGCGCGAGCGCGCGCAGGCGCTGCTCGCAGGCGTGCTGCAGCACGTGCAGCGGGTGCTCCGGCAGGCCGGGGACCAGCCAGATGAAGGGCGGCGGCGAGCCGGCGGCGCAGACGACCGTCAGGCACGCGCCGTCGCGCAGCGCGAGCGCCGCCGCGCGCTCCAGCGCGGCCGAGCGCTCGGCGAGCGGCCCGACCGCGACGAGGATGTTGCGGTGGGCGCTCATTGGTCAACCTCTTGCTGCTGGCGCGGATAGCGTCGCGCCGGGGTCGACCACCGTCGGGAGAGGGCCAAGCTCGCTTGCCCGGTCGAGGGCCACTGTGAGACCAGCCCCTCCCGGCGGTGG
>JAWVGK010000439.1:0-4858 GCA_033855155.1 Solirubrobacteraceae bacterium
CTAGTCGGTGCGACTGCGCGGGGAGTTGCGGGGCCTCGGCTTGTCGATCGAGGTCGTCGTCGTCGACGAGGAGCGGGCACGCCGTCGCGCTGCCGTTCGCGGGACGATGGTGCAGCGAGCATTGGACGAGGGTCGGCTGCTTGTCGACGCCTGAGCACGTCGAGGTCGCCGGCTCCTGATGGCCAAGGCCGCTGCCGATCTGTCGGCCGCTCGCCTACTCGCGCAGGTCGACGTGATTGCGCGAGCAAGTCGGCTGGCGGTCACGCCTGATCTGCCGGCGCGTCGCCGGGCAGCAGCCACGCCGACAGCTCGCGGTCGGCGTTCACGAGCGCCGCGCGCTGGATCGCGGCGGTGCCGAAGCGCTCGCGGACGTCGTCGAGCACGCTGTCGAGCGCGTCGCCGTCGCGGCCGTCGAGCGCCAGCGCGAGCTGTACGCCGTTGGCATGCTCGAGGCCGCCGATCGTGATCCCGACGAGCGTCAGTCCGCGCTCGGCGATCAGCGGCTCGGCGGCCGCGAGCAGGGCGCGCGCCGTCGACAGCACGGGCGCAGTCGAGGACGTCGCGCGCGGCATCGTGCGCGAGCGCGAGGCGCGGCCGAAGTCGTCGAAGCGCAGGCGCAGGACGACCGTGCGGCCCGTGAACCGCGCGCGGCGCATGCGGCGCGTGACGCGGTCGACGAGCGCGACGAGCACCGCGTCGCGCTCGGGCGCCGACAGCCGGCGGCGCCCGATCGCGCGCTGCGAGCCGATCGAGCGCCGCCGGCGCCCGGCGCGCACCGGCCGCACGTCGCGGTTGAAGGCGGCGTTGTAGAGGTAGCCGCCCGACGCCCGGCCGAGCAGCGCGACCAGCGGCGCCTCGCCCGCGCGCGCGAGGTCGCCGACCGTCACGATCCCGCAGCCGTGCAGCTTGCGCGCGGTCACCGCGCCGACGCCCCACAGCCGCTCGACCGGCAGCGGGTGCAGGAACGCGATCTCGTCGGCCGGCGCGACGACGAGCAGCCCGTCGGGCTTGGCGACGGCGCTCGCCACCTTCGCCAGCAGCTTCGTCGTCGCGACGCCGACGGTGATCGGCAGGCCGACCTGCTCGCGCACCGCCCGCCGCAGGCGCGTCGCGATCTCCAGCGGGCTGCCGCAGATCTCCTGCAGGCCGCGGACGTCGAGGAACGCCTCGTCGATCGACACGCGCTCGACGACCGGCGCCGTCCGCTCGAAGATCTCGACGACTGCGCGGCTGGCCTCGACGTAGGCCTCGAAGCGCGGCGACACGACGATCGCCTGCGGGCACAGACGCCGCGCGCGGCCGCCGCCCATCGCCGAGCGCACACCGAACGCCCGCGCCTCGTAGCTCGCGGCCATCACGACGCCGCCGCCGACGATCACCGGCCGCCCGCGCAGGCGCACGTCGTCGCGCTGCTCGACGGACGCGAAGAACGCGTCGAGGTCGGCGTGCAGGATCGTGGCCTCGGCGCGCGTCACGCGAACACATGTTCGCAAGCCTGACGCGCCGCGACAAGGAGCGCCGCCGCGCCAGCTCGCCGAGCGCCTGCCGTCGTGCGCTCAGCGCGCGACGATGGTCACGTGAAACGGCGTGCGGTGCTCCTCGACGACCTCGAAGCCCGACAGCTTCAGCATCGTGCGCAGCGCCGACGGCGAGATCCCCCAGTACCACGGGCCGTAGCCCTGGCCCGCCGCGCCGGCGGGCTCGGCGTTGGGATGCTCGTCGCGACCCGGCGCGATGACGCACGTGTTGCGTCGGCCGGGCGTGTCGGCGACGGTCTCGGTCGCCAGCAGCAGCGTGCCGGCGGTCAGCTCGCGCAGGCGCTCGAGCGTCAGCAGCGGATGCGGCGCGTGGTACAGCACGCCCGAGCACCAGACGACGTCGTGGCGGCCGATCCGCTCGACGGTGCGCGGCTCGTGCAGGTCGCCCTGCACGAAGCGGACCTTCGACCCGCGGCGCCGCAGCTCGGCGGTGAACTGCGGCGTCGGCGCCATGACGTCGACGCCGGTGACGGTCGCGGCGCCGGCGTCCTCGGCGGCGAAGCACAGCGCGCCGTGGATCGTCCACATGCAGCCGACGTCGACGAACGAGCGCCCGCCGACGTGGCGGGTGATGAGCTCCTCGCGCGGCGGCGCCGCCCTGCCGAGGCGTGCGCGCAGCTGCGCGGCGGCGGTGAGGGAGCGCCCGAGCAGCGTCGTGGCTACAGCGCGCCGCCGGCGACCGGCGGAGCCGTCGGGTCGGCGCCCTCGCTCGCGCCGAAGCCCTCGCGTGCGATGTACTCCTCGGCCAGCAGCGGGTTGTCGCGCGCGCGCTCGACGACGCGCAGCAGGTCGTTCATCGTCGCGACCTCCTCGACCTGCTCCTTGATGAACCACTGCATGAACTGCTCGCTCGTGTAGTCGCCCGCGTCGCGCGCGAGCGCGGCGAGCGCGTTGATCTGGTCGGTGACGCGGCGCTCCTGCGCGAGCGCGAGCGCGACCGGGGCGACGACGTCGTCGAACTGCGTCAGCGGCGCGGCGACGCCGGGAATCGGCGCGTCGGCGTCCGCGTCGAGCAGATACTGGACCATCATCAGCGCGTGGTTGCGCTCCTCGATCGCCTGCGCATAGAAGAACGTCGCCAGCCGCGGCAGCGTGTCGTCGTCGTAGTACACCGCGATCGCGAGGTACTGCTGCGAGGCCGCGAGCTCGTGGGCGATCTGCTCGTTGAGGCGTTCTACGAAGGCTGAGGCGGGCATGGGCGCAACTTTAGCTTGACCATCGGCCAAATGACGTTAGGCTCACCTAATGAAGCGTCACGTGAAGCCGAAGAAGGGCTGCTGCAAGAGCAATCCGCGCTGCAAGCGCTGCCCGGTCGTGACGAAGCGCCTCGTCACGCGCGGCCTCGCGACGCGCCGCAAGGACGGCATCGTCGTGCTCTCGCCCGACACGACGAAGAAGCAGCTCAGGGCCGCGCGAGCACGTTAGCCGCCCCCCGCGGTAGCCTGGGCCGATGGCCACCTGCGTCGTAACCGGTGGCGCGGGGTTCCTCGGCTCGCACCTGTGCGACGAGCTCCTGCGCCGCGAGCACCACGTCATCTGCGTCGACAACCTCGAGACGGGGTCGCTGAAGAACGTCGCGCACATCCGCTCGCCGCACTTCGACTTCGAGCTGCTCGACATCGTGCAGCCGTACTTCGTCGAGCGCGACGTCGACTTCGTCTACCACCTCGCCTCGCCGGCGTCGCCGATCGACTACCTGCGCCTGCCGCTGCACACGCTGAAGGTCGGCTCGCACGGCACGCACCACACGCTCGGGCTCGCCAAGAAGCACCGCGCGCGCTTCCTGCTGGCGTCGACGAGCGAGGTCTACGGCGATCCGCAGGTGCACCCCCAGCAGGAGACGTACTGGGGCCACGTCAACCCGATTGGCCCGCGCGGCGTCTACGACGAGGCCAAGCGCTACGCCGAGGCGCTGACGATGGCCTACCACCGCCAGCAGGGCGTCGACACCGCGATCATTCGCATCTTCAACACCTACGGCAGCAGGATGAGGCCGCACGACGGCCGCGCGATTCCGACGTTCATGCGCCAGGCGCTGCAGAACCGGCCGATCACGGTCTTCGGCGACGGCAGCCAGACACGCTCGTTCTGCTACGTCGACGACCTCATCCGCGGCATGATCGCGCTCGCCGAGTCCGGCGAGGTCGGACCGATCAACGTCGGCAACCCGCACGAGTTCACGCTCCTGCAGCTCGCCGAGACGATCGTCGACGTCACCGGGTCCAGCTCGGAGATCGTCTTCGAGGCGCTGCCGACCGACGATCCGCAGGTGCGCCAGCCGGACATCGGCCTCGCCCGCGAGCTGCTCGGCTGGGAGCCCGAGATCGAGCTGCGCGAGGGGCTGATCCGCACGATCGAGCGCTCCGGCCGCGACGTCCTGATCGGCACCGGCGGCAGCTGACGCGCCGCTCGCCGGCGCCCGTCGCACGCGACCCGCGGGACGCCGTAACCCGCCGAACGGCCAGGAAGCCGTGCGCGGGGGCGGAACATCTGGCATGGTCCCGCGTTAGGAGCAGGGAGATGCCGTCGACGCAGCAGCAGACACGGGGTGAGACGGGGGAGGTGCCGGAGCTCGTTCCGGCAGCCGACTTCACGCTGCGCGAACGCGACATGCGCCGCAAGCGCCCGCCCGCGTTCGCGTTCCTGCTGAAGCTCGACACCGTGCGCAAGATCCTGCGCCTCTGCACGCTGTTGACGCTCGACCTGTTCGGCGTCTACATGGCGATCGTCACGGCGCTGACGCTCAAGGCCGGGCTCCTGTCGAAGGACTGGAACCCGCGCCACGTGATCGACCCGCTGCCCAGCGCCACGGCCGTCGGCCCCGAGCAGTTCACGAACGTCGACCACGCGCTGAAGTTCGCCGTCCTCGTGACCGTGCTGCTGTTCGCGCGCTCGGGCCTGTACGCCTCGCGCGGCGAGCGCCCCGGCATGACGCGGATCGTCTCGTCGCTGTGTCAGGTCGGGCTCGTCGCGCTCGTCTTCGCCGTCGCGATCGGCAAGCGCTTCGACTCCTACTACATCTTCTACGGCTCGCTGTTCTTCGCCGTCGTCTACGTGTCGCTGCTGCGCCTGGGCTATGAGAAGTTCACGGCCGCGCTGCTGCGCCTCGCCGGCTACCAGCGCCGCGCGGTGCTCGTCGGCAGCGGCCAGCACATCGAGGCCGTCGGCCACGCCCTGCGCGACGCGGCCCAGCCGACCGTCAACGTCGTCGGCTTCATCTCGCTGGCGCCGCGGCCCGACAACGGGCTGCTGTCGCTCGGCACGCTCGACGAGCTGTCGTCGGTGATCGGCGCGCACCGCATCGACGAGGTCATCATCGC
>JAWVGK010000440.1:0-4096 GCA_033855155.1 Solirubrobacteraceae bacterium
GCCTCGAGCCCCTCGAGGACGGTGATGTCCTGTGCGTCGTAGCTGCTGTCGCCCGTCTGACTGCCGAACCTGCCGTCGTCCTTCGCCACTGATCCTCCGAACGTGAAGAAGCCCCGGGTCCGCGTCAGTCCTCAGACGGGCCGGGGCCGGGTCCTGCTTGCCAGAGCATGGTACCACATGCGGTGACATAACCACGGCTGCCACGGGCGGTAAAATGCCTGCAAAACGCCGTAATCACGGCGAGAACGGAGGTGCCGGTGGGCGCCGCCGCCGCGTCCGCGCGCCGTCGCACCGCGAACACCCTCAGCTGTGCCCCCGCGGGGGGCCTCGGCGGCCCGTCGTTGCGACGCAGCGCACGGCGCTGACGCGCTCGCCCCCGAGCAGCGCGTTGAGCTGCGCGACGAGCGTGGGGCCCATGAGATCGATCTCCGCCATCCACACCGCCGACGAGCACTCGAGCGTCAGCTTGCCGCCGCGCTCGGACACCGGCGCGGCCTCGCGCGCGATCGCCGGGCCGGCCGCGGCCTCCCACACGCGCTGCACGTCGCCGAGCAGCGTCGCCGGCGCCAGGCGCGTCGTCAGCTCATCGATCGCGATCCCCAGCGGGCGCGGCGCGCGCCGCCTCACGCCAGCACCGCGCCCGCGCGCATGGCGCCGTCGCGGCGCCTCATGCGAGCACCGCGTCCGCGCGCACGGCGCCGTCGACGACCGCCAGGCGCGCGACCGACGGCGCGCCGGCGCCGGGCACGTGGGCGAGGTCGGTCGTCGTGATGACGCTCTGCCCCTCGCCGCCGAGCATCCCGGCGAGCAGCGCGCGGCGATCGGGATCGAGCTCGCTCATGACGTCGTCGAGCAGCATCAGCGGCACCGCGCGACGCGTCGCCGTCAGCGCCTCGCGCTCGGCCAGCAGCAGCGACAGCAGCGCGAGTCGCTGCTCGCCCTGCGAGCCGTAGGCGCGCAGCTCGCGGCCGGCGCGCAGCAGCGCGAGGTCGTCGCGATGCGGCCCGTGACCCGTGAACCCGCGCTCCAGATCGGACGCCGTGTGCTCGGCGAGCTCGGCGGCGAGCCCGGCCGCATCGGTCGCCTGCGAGCGCGGCCGGTAGCGCAGCTCGGCCTCGCCGCCGAGCCCGAGCCGATCGGCGATCGCCGCGAAGCGCGCGGTCAGCAGCTCGACGGCGCCCGCGCGGTCGTCGCGCAGCGCGATGCCGTGGCGTGCGAGTTCGCCGTCCCACGCCGGCAGCGAGCTCGCCGACGCGCGGCCGCTGCGCACCCGCGCCAGCAGCGCGTTGCGCTGCGCCAGCGCCTGCCCGTAGGCGCGACGCGTCGCCGCGCGGCCCGGCCACATCGCGGCGACGACCTGGTCGACGTGCGAGCGGCGCAGCGCCGGCGGGCCCTTGACGAGCTCCAGGCGGTCGGGCAGGAAGACGCAGATCAGCGGCCGCGCCTGGACGTCGACGAGCCGCTCGACGGCGACGCCGTCGGCCTGCAGGCGCTTGACCTCGCCCGGCGAGAAGCCGACGGTCAGCGTGTGCTCGCAGCCGTCGTCGTCGCGCAGGTCGACCTCGACGCGCGTCACTTCGGCACCGAAGCGCACGACCTCGCGCTCGTTGGAGGTCCGGCACGAGCGCCCGGTGCAGCCGAAGTACAGGCCCTCGACGAGGTTCGTCTTGCCGGCGCCGTTGCGCCCGTGCACGACGGTCAGGCCGGGGCCGAGCGCGACGTCGGCGCTGGCGTAGCTGCGGAAGTTGCGCAGGCGCAGGCGGGTCGCGATCATCGCGGGGCGGCGCGACGGCGTCCGCTAGACGTTCAGCCGGATCGGCATGATCAGGTAGAGGAAGCCGCTGCCGTCCGCCGACTCGATGAGGCCCGGGCGCAGCGGGCTGATGAGCTTCAGGACGAGGTCGCCGCCCTCGGAGCTCTCGAGGCCGTCGCGCAGGAACTCGGGGTTGAAGCCGATCTCGAATGGTTCGCCGGCGAACGGCAGCGGCAGCGTCTGGCGCGCCTCGCCGACGTCGGGCGTCTGGGCCGAGATCGTCAGCTCGCCCTCGCTGAAGCGCAGGCGCAGCGGCGCGTTCTTCTGCGCCATCAGGCTGATGCGGCGCACGACCTCCGTCAGCTCGGTCGACGCCAGCGTCAGCTCGTGCTCGAAGGCGTCGGGCAGCAGCTGGCGGTAGTTCGGGAACTGACCGTCGATCAGTCGCGACGACAGCACGTCGCCGCCGATCTCGAAGACGATCTGGTTGGCGTGCACGGACACGCTGAGCTCGTCGGCGTCCGTCGTCGATGCGATCCGCGCGAGCTCCTGCAGCGCGCGCGCCGGCACCGTCGCCTCGAACGCCCCGTCCAGCGGCGCCTCGAGCTTGGTCTCCTTGACGCTCAGGCGATAGGAGTCCGTCGCGACCATGCGCAGTTCCGCGCCCGCAGCGGAGACGAGGATGCCCGTGAGGATCGGTCGCGTCTCGTCGCGCGACGCCGACCGCGCGACGCGGTTGATCGTCTCGACGAAGGCCGCCGCCGGGACCTTGACGACGATGTCGCCACCCGGCTCGGGCAGCGGCGGGAAGTCCTCGGCGCGCAGCGTGCGGATGTGGAACGTCGCCGAGCCCGACAGGACCTCGACGTCCTGCTCGGCGGGGCGCAGCTCGAGCGTCGCCTCCGGGTCCGGCAGCGAGCGCGCGACGTCGAGCATCAGGCGAGCCGGCAGCACGACGGTCCCCTCGCGGTCGACGGTCGCCCTCAGCGGCACGCGCAGCCCGACGTCCATGTCGGTCGCGCGCAGCTCGGCGCCGTCCGCGGTCGCCACGAGCTGGACGCCGGACAGGGCCTGAACGGCGCTGCGCGTCGAGGCAACGCGGGCGACCACGCTGAGCTGTGCGAGCAGATCCGCAGAGGACGTCGCAAACCTCACGATGAGCACCTCGGATATGGGATGAAGGTCATAGGGCCTGTGCAGTTGTGCAGAAGGGCGTGTGGCGGCAGGGGATGGCAACGTGCCGATGCGCCGGCGGGGGTGCGATCGGGTGGGCAGAGTGTGTCAAGTCGGACGGTCATGACGAGCGCTGTCAGTCGGTGTGGACAAGTCGGCGTTCGAGATCGCGCACGGCGGCCTGGGCGGCCGGGTCCTGCGCGATGCGCTCGCCGGCCTTGCGACAGGCGTACATGACGGTCGTGTGGTTGCGCCCGCCGAACTGCCGGCCGATCGCCGGCAGCGTCTCGCCGGTGTGCTGGCGCGCGAGGTACATGGCGACCTGGCGGGGCCACGCGACGCGCCCGCTGCGCCCGCTGGAGAGCAGCTCCTCGCGCGAGATGGAGAAGGCCTCACAGGTCAGCTGCTGGACGCGCTCGATCGTCGGGGGCTGCTGCGCGGGGCGGGCGTTGGGGTACAGGCCGGCGAGAACCTCGTTGGCGAGCTCGACGTCGATCGGGCGGCGTGTCAGCGAGTGGTAGGCGACGACGCGGATCAGCGCGCCCTCGAGCGCGCGCGCGTTGGAGGTGATGCGGTGGGCGATCGCGTGCAGCGCACCCTCGTCGGCGAGCTCGATTCCGTCGTGCTGCACGCGCTTTCGCAGGATCGTCAGGCGCGTCGCGAGGTCGGGCGGCTTGAGCTCGGCGACGAGGCCGGACTGGAAGCGCTCGAGCAGGCGCGCCTCGAGCGCGGCCATGTCGGCCGGGAGGCGGTCGCACGTCAGCACGAGCTGGCTGCCGGTCTCGTGCAGCGCGTTGAAGGTGTGAAAGAACTCCTCCTCGGTCTTCGCCTTGCGCTGCAGGAACTGGACGTCGTCGATCAGCAGCACGTCGGTGTCGCGGAAGCGCGCCTTGAAGTCCTCGACGTTGCGCGCCTGCAGCGCGGCCACGAACTCGTTCGTGAAGCGCTCTGCCGTCGTCGAGCGCACGCGCAGGCCGCCGCCGTGCACACGGATGTAGTTGGCGATCGCGTGCAGCAGGTGCGTCTTGCCGAGGCCGGGCGGGCCATACAGGAAGAGCGGGTTGTAGGTCTGCCCCGGCTGCTCGGCGACGGCGAGCGCCGCGGCGTGGGCGAGGCGGTTGCTCGGGCCGATGACGAACTGGTCGAACGTGAGCTTCGGGTGGAAGGCGG
>JAWVGK010000441.1:0-9619 GCA_033855155.1 Solirubrobacteraceae bacterium
TCAAGGAGGTGCTCGGCGACCCGGCGCGCTTCACGGCCGGGCTCTACGGGCCGAAGATGGAGGCCGTCACGGGCCCGTTCATCCTCGGCGTCGACGACACGCCGCTGTATCACCACGACCACGCGGCGATGGACCGCGCGGTGCGCCGCGAGGACATGCCGGTGCTCGGCGACGCGATGCTCGGCTACTGCCGCGAGCTCGTCGCGGCGGCCGGCGAGCAGATCGACGTCGTCAGCGAGCTGGCCGATCCCGCCCTCGTGCGCTCGATCGACACGTACTTCGGCACGCCCGGGCCCGATGCCGAGACGCTGGCGCGCTGGGCGCGCGACATCTTCTGGGAACTGTTCATCAACGTCAACAACCTCGCCGAGACGCGCGAGCGCGCGCTCGCCGACGCCGCCGAGTGGCGCATGCAGCTCGACGGCCTCATCGACGCGCGCAAGGCGGCGCTGCACGGCGGCGAGGACGTTCCCGACGACGTCCTGACGCGGCTGCTGCGCTTCCAGGACGAGGGCGAGCCGAACTTCTTCGACATCTCGATCCGCCACAACATCCTCGGCAACATCGTCGGCTGGATCCCGACCGTCTCCAACTCGATGGCGCGCGCGGTCGACGTGCTGCTCGAGCGAGAGGACGAGCTCGAGGGCGCGCAGGCCGCCGCCCGCGCGGGCGACCGCGAGCTCGTCGGCCAGTACGTGTGGGAGGCGCTGCGCTTCAGCCCGCAGAACTTCGCGCTGCTGCGCCTGGTCGCGCACGACACGACGATCGCCGCCGGCACCGATCGCGAGACCGAGGTCAAGGCCGGCTCGACGGTCTTCGCCGCGACGCTGTCGGCGATGCACGACGAGCGCGCGATCGACGCGCCGGAGGACTTCCGCGTCGACCGGCCGTGGAGCGACTACATGCTCTTCGGCCACGGCCTGCACACCTGCTACGGCCAGCAGATCGTGCGCAACCAGCTGCCGGCGATGATGACCGCCCTGCTCGAGGGCCGCAAGGTCGAGCGCGCCCGCGGCAAGGCCGGCAAGCTGAAGTGGGAAGGTCCGTTTCCCTCGGGCCTGACCGTCCGCTTCGACGACTGACGACGACCCGGCGCGTGGTTCGCCGGCGCCGGCCGCGGCACGGGGCGGCCGCCGTGGCCCGCCCCGCGCGCCGTGCCTGTCGGGTGCCCGCCGTTCAGGCGATCTGCTCCTGGGTCTTGTCGGCCGCGGTCTCGGCGAGCTCGCCGATCTTGCCGCCGTGATCCTGACCCTTCTCCTTGACGGCCTGCGCGGCGGTCTGCGCCGCGTCCTGCGCGCTGCTCTTGGCGTGCGCCACCGCGTCCCGGACCTTCGTCTCGACCTGCTGGCGAGCGTCCTGGGCGGCCGGCCCGATCTTCTGGCGCTCGATCTCCGTCTCCGGGAGCGCCAGCCCGGCCGCGAGGCCGGCGGCCGCCGCCCCGACCACTGCCACGATCGGGTTCGAGCCTGCGGCGTCGGCCGCCGCCTGGGCCTTGCGCTTGACGTCCTCCCCGGAGGGCGCCACATCGCCGATCCGGCCGGCGGCGTCGGGCAGCTTGGACTTCATCGCGTCGACGTCGGGCAGCTTGGACTTGATCGCCTCGCCGTCGGGCAGCTTGCCCTTCACCGTGCCGGCGATGCCGTCACCGTCGCCGTCGCCGGTCACCTTCGACTTGAGCTCGTCGATCTTCTCCATCACTGCCTCCTTCTTGTCGCTGATCGCCTCCTGACCGCGGTTCTTGACGTCGGCCTTGTAGGCGAGCGCCCCGACCGCCTCACCGAGGTTCTCGCGAGACTCGTCGATCTGCCGGCGAAGCTCGTCTACCTCGTCTGACCCAGACCCCATTTGGCCTCCTCCTTCACGGTTTCGATCGTCTGCTTGACGGACTCGACCGTCTGTTCGGGAATCGGCGGTCCGGCCTTCTGGATGCGCTTCTTGGCGCTGAGGGCGAGCACGCCGGCGGCCGCGCCGAGGACGACGGCCACGATCAGCGCCGCGAGCCATGCCGGCATCGCCTCCGCGAGCGCGAAGATGATGCACAGCATGAGCGCCAGGCTGGCGAGGTACGCGACGTAGCCGGCACCGCCGAACATCCCGGCGCCGACGCCGAACTCCTTCGCCTTGCCGGACATCTCCGCCTTGGCGAGCTTGAACTCCTGGGTCGCGAGCGTCGCCGCCTCGTTCTTGACCTGCTTGGCGACGTCGACGATCGGCGCGTCACGCAGATCCGACGCGCCGTGCCCGTTGCCGTGCACCTGCGACAGGGCCGCGGTGGGCGCCTCCGACGACGCGCCGTTGCCTCTGCCGGTCTCGACGGCGGCCTGCGCGGAGATGCCGTAGTGACGGTAGAGCGCGTCGACCTGGCGGTCGTCGGGCTCGGCGTCGGCCTGCACCTCCGGGGCCGCCGTGATCTTGTCCTTCTTGTAGGGCACCTCGACGCCCTTGTCGACGGCGCGGGCGCTCGTCAGCGGAACGAGCGTCGCGTGGCTCTTGATGCGACCGAGCTTCACGAGCGCCCACTCGGGGCGCCCCGTCTCCTCGACGAGGAAGATCTCCTCGATCTTGCCGATCTTCTCGCCGGAGCGATCGAGGACCGTCTGCCCCTCCCATTCGAGGGTGTTGCCGGGCGCGGGCGTCACGCCGCATCCTGGCCCGGGTCGGCGGGCGCGGCAGCGGCCTGCTCGCCCGGCTCGGCGGGATCGTCGGGGCTCGACGCCTTCAGCACGCGACCGGCGACGAAGCCTGCCGCCGCGCCGACCGCGGCCGCAGCCGCCGGGTTCTCGCGCGCGAAGTTCGACGCCGCCTCGACGAGCTGCTCGCCGTCGGCCTGCTGCAGGTACTCCGCGGCGCCCTTGACGCGCTCGCCGGCCTGCTCGGCGACCTTCGCCGGCCCCTCGTTGCCCTGCTTGCGCAGCGTCTCGGCGACGCCGCCGAGCGCGTCGGCCTGGCCCTCGACGCGCTCACCGAGCTGGGTCGTGCGCTCGTCGACCTGCGCCGACGCCTTGTCCTTGGCCTGCGAGGCGGCGGCCTGCGCGTGCGACTTGGCCTGCGCGGCGACGTCGCCGGCAACCTCCTTCGCGGGGGCCGCGACCGCCTGCACCTTGGCCTTCGCGGGGGCCGCAGCCTCCTGGATCTTGGCCTTCGCCTGCGAGGCCGCCTCCTGCGCCTGAGCCGTCTTCGAGCCGCCGTCGCCCGAGTCAAGATCCTCGGTGACCGGCGTGAGACGACCGTCGTCGAAGTTCTTGACGGGCATCACACCTCCTATTTGAAATTGGGGAATCGCGTAGACGCGACTCACATCGTCTTGGAGACCGGTCGTGTACCCACCGCGCGCGCGGCGACAAACGGCAACGTGGCGCGTCGCGGTGCGGACTGGCGCCTGCGCGCTCGCGACGTCCGGCCTCGCGGCGTGTGCCCGTGCCAGGCCGGCCCCGCGCACGCGGCCAAGCCATACGCTCACCGGCGTGGACGACGACCGGCGCTGGCGCCTGCTGAGCCTGCCGGTGATCGGCTGGATCCTGTACGACTTCGCCAACACGATCTTCTCGTTCGTCGTCGTCACGCGCTACTACAACGACTGGATCATCGAGGAGCGCGGGCAGCCCGACATCTACGTCGGCCTGATGGTCGCCGCCGTGTCGGTGGCGCTCGTCGTGACGCTGCCGTTGCTCGGCGCCCTCGCCGACCGCCTCGGGCGCCACAAGCCGATCCTGATCGCGTTCACGCTGCTGAGCGTCGTCGCGACGGGGCTGCTCGGGGTCGTCCACGCGATCTGGCTGGCGCTCGTCGTCGCCGCCGTCGCGACGTTCGCCTTCAACACCTCCGACTCGCAGTACCACCCGCTGCTGAGCGTCGTCGCGCCCGAGCCGCGGCGCGGGCGCGTGTCGGGCATCGGCGTCGCCGTCGGCTACCTTGGCAGCCTGACAGCGCTGTTCCTGATCGGCTCGTTCGTCGAGGACGGGCAGGCGCAGCGCGCGTTCCTGCCGGCCGCGGCACTGTTCCTGCTGTTCGCGCTGCCGCTGTTCGTGCTCGTGCGCGAGCGCCCCAAGCCCACTCCGGACCCCGACGAGATGGCGCCGCCGCGACCGTTCGCGCAGCTCGTCGCGACCGTGCGGCGCGCCCGCGCCGCGCCGCACGGTCGGCTGCTGCTCGCGCGCTTCTTCTACGTCGACGCGATCGCGACGGTGCTGGCGTTCCTCACGGTCTACGCGCGGCGCACCGGCGAGTTCGACGGCGACGCGATCGACCGGCTGCTCGCGCTGTCGGCCGTCATCGCGATCGCCGGTGCGATCGGCGGCGGGCTGCTGGCCGAGCGCATCGGCCCCAAGCGCGTGATCCTCGGAACGCTCGCGATGGCGATCGTCGCGCTCACCGCCGCCGCGGTGACCGGCTCGGGCGCGCTGCTGTGGGTCGTCGGGCCGGTGATCGGGATCGTGCTGGGGTCGCTGTCGGCGGTCGACCGCGTCTTCCTCTTGCGCCTCGTACCGCCCGAGCGCCGCGGCGAGGACTTCGCGCTCTACGCGCTCGTCGGCAAGCTCTCGACGGGCTTCGGGCCGCTCGTGCTGTGGGGCGGCACGATCCTCGTCGCGCAGGGCGTCGCCGGTCTGTCGAAGTTCGACGCCAGCCGGCTGGCCGTGCTCGTGCTCGCCGCCTCGGCCACGCTCGGCCTGCTGATCCTGCGCCCGCTGTCGGACGAGGCGTTGCACGACGGGGGCGCGGGCGACCCCGTCGTGTAGCCGCCGGCGGCGGCCCCGCCTCGACGGGTGCCGGCAGCGGCGGTGCGCTCGCGCTCGCCGTCAGATGCGAAACGGAGCCGCCCCGCCGAAGCCCATCGCCTCGGCCTCCTCGATGCTCACGATCGCGCGGCCCAGCGGCCAGAAGGCGAGCGGGATGAGCTTGAAGTTCGCCAGGCCGAGCGGGATCCCGATGATCGTCAGGCACTGCACGACGCCGGTCGCGAGATGCGCGAGCGCGAGCCACCAGCCGCACAGCAGCACCCACAGGACGTTGCCGACGAGCGATGCGACGCCCGCGTCCGCGCGCGGCACGACCGTCGCCCCGAACGGCCACAGCGCGTAGCCGGCGATCCGCAGCGACGCGATGCCGAACGGGATCGTGATGATCCCGACGAACATGACGAGCGCCGCGACGACGTAGAACAGCGCGAGCCACAGGCCGGCGAAGACGACCCAGACGATGTTCAGCGCGAGCCGCATCAGGCGACCGACCACAGCGCGCCGTCGCCCGCCGGGCGCTGCACGACGGTTCCCTCGCCCGTCGCCGCGATCAGCGCGCGCTCGGTCCGCTCGAGGTCCGGCGCGGTCAGGTGCTCGGCCATGATCGCCGCCACTTCGGCCGTCGCCAGCGGGTACGCGAATGCCGCCAGCGCCGCGACCGGATCCTCGGCCGGCGGGCGCCGCGTGAGCGTCGTGTCGAGGTTCGCGACGACGACGTCGTAGGCCTCGATCGGCTGAAACCCGCCGGCCTCCAGGCGGCGGCCGTCGCCCGTCTCGAAGATCAGCGACGGCGCGGTGTAGCGCACGGCGCCGTCGGTGTTCGCCGCGCGCTCCTGGAACTCCGTCGCCGAGCCGGCCGCGGTGCGCGCGCGGGCGCGGTCGGCCTCGTAGGCGGCGCGCACCGCGTCGTCGTCGATCGCGCCGACGACGGCCGCGGCGTCGAGCCCGTCGACGGCCTCCAGGGCGCCGCGCATTGCGTCCGGCTCGTCGAACACGCCGCCGGTCGTGAACTGCGCGAACTGCAGCGCGCGAAACGCCGCGTACTCCAGCTTGGGCGCCGCGAGGCGCGTCGCGACGATCGCGCGGCATGCCGGCGAGGTCGCGCTGAGACGCGCCTTCGGCACGATCCGGAAGGGCATGCCGAAGCGCCGGAACGTCGTGTAGCCGATCGCGCTGCGCGCCGGCGTGTAGCCGCGCTGCTCGTAGAGCGCCGCGTCCTCGGCGAGCCCGATCGTGACGAGCGTCCAGCGCAGCTGATCGCCGTAGCGCCAGCGCAGGGTGGCGAGCGCCGGCGACGCGGAGTAGGCCCACGGGCAGCCGGGGTCGGTGAAGTGCGTGACGTCGATCATCGCGCCATCGTCGCACGCGCCGAGCGCCCCGGCGCCGCGCCGGCTGCACGAGATCGTGCGCCGCGCAGGACTTCTCGCTGCTGGAACGACCGCCACGGGTGGCCGGCGATCCGGGTGCGGCGACCACCACGGGATGAGCGTGTGTTCGGCCGGGAGCCGGCACGCGCACGGGCACTGACGCAGCACCGCGGCGCGCGCCGTCGGCGTGCGCGACGCGAGCGCGTTGAGGATGCCTGCGAGCAGAGCGGCTCGAACGCCAGCGCCGCGTCGCCGACGGCGGCCCAGCGATCGCCCAGCGGCGGCACAGGCGCGAGTAGCCGCGCCTCGCGAGGCGCTCAACGCGAGCTCAGCGCCCGCAGCACCTCTTGTACTTCGCGCCCGAGCCGCACGGGCACGGGTCGTTGCGGCCCGGCGCGTCGGGCGCGACCACGCCCCCGAGGGCGTCCGCGACCGCGCCGCGCAGCGCGTCCAGCCCGTCCGCGTCGAGCACGTGCTCGACGTCCTCGGCACCGGGCTGCGTCGCGAGGAAGCGCAGCACGGCGCCGCCGCCGGTGCGACTGGCGACCTCGAAGCCGCCCGCGGACGCGCGCCACGCGAACGGCGCCGTCGCGATCGCGGAGCGAAACGCGCGCGCGACCTCCGCGCGCATGCCGTGGTCGTGCTGGTCGGCGGCGCCGTCGTCGGCGACGTGCGCGTACTCGAGAACGAGCGACGGCGGCGAGCCGAACGCGATCACGGCCAGCTCCTCGGAGACCGCCAGACGGCGCGGCGAGCCGAGCGCGCTCCAAGCGGTGCGGGCGCGCTTGCGCGCGGGATCGGCGTGCGCCATGCCGGCGGTCAGCGTGTGCGCGCGCTCGGCCGCGCCCAAGGCGGCCGGCGATTGGCGCGCGGCGCCGGCCATCGCGAGCGTCGCGTAGACCTCGCCGGCCTCTGGGCTCTCACCCTCGCCGCGCGTCTGCAGCCCGCCGAGCGCCTGCATGCCGGCGGTCACGGCGACCTCGATCGCCTGCGCGTTCAGCGCGACGTGCGAGAGCTGCGCGAAGGCGCTCGTCGTGTGCGGGTGCGACGGGCCGACCGACGCCGAGAATGCCTTGATCGCGTCGGTCAGCGCCGACAGCTGGTCGCTCTCGGGCGCGCCGGAGCGGCGCAGGGCGTCGGCGAGGCGCGCGAACGCGATCCCGGTCGCCTCGGCCTCGTCGCCGAGCGTCGCCGTCGCGCGCTCGCACAGCGCGCGCAGCAGCTCGATGCCCGCGTCGGCCTCACCCGCTGCCAGTTGCGCCAGCGCGAGCTCCGAGGCGGCGTCGATCGTGTCGGGGTGCAGCTCGCCATGCTCGCGCTCGGCCGTGGCATGGCGCTCTCGCGCCACCGCGACGTCGGCGGGTGGCTGGAGCTTGGTCGTCACGCGGCGTCAGCCGGCGTGCGTACCGCAGCCGCCGCCGCCGCAGCACCCCATGTCCGCCAGCGCGACGCCGCCGTCGCGCACGTACCGGCGCTGGCCGGCCGGCGAGTTGGGGACCAGGAACGTCGACAGCAGGCGCTCGGTCTCTGCGGAGCCGCAGGACGGGCACGCCGGTGATGGTGCGTCGAAGCGCGAGAGCTCGTCGAAGCGCTCGTCGCACGAGACGCAGGAGTAGTCATAGATGGGCACGGGCGTGATCGTGGCGGCGCGCGGGCCGCCTGTCAAGCGCGAGCCCAGGACGCGACGAGATCGTCGAAGAAGCGCTCGACGGTCGCGGGCGACTGGATGCCGGTGAACTGCGCGACGACCTCGCCGTCGCGGATCGCCTTGACGGCGGGAACGGTGGCGACCTCGTAGCGGCGCCACAGCGTGGGGCAGAGGTCGACGTCGACCGTCGCCAGCACGACTTCGCCCGCGCGCGCGGCGGTCGCCGCCTCGAGCAGCGGCGTCAGCGCCAGGCACGGCGCGCACCACGGCGCCCAGAAGTCGACGACGACCGGCATGACCGTCGAGCGGTCGAGCACCAGGTACTGAAACGAGCGCTCGCTGACCTCGACGGTGGACACGGCGTCACAGGCTACGCACCGGTGCGGCGCACCGCGTCGCGCGCGCGGTGATCCGTCGGGGCGCGAGCCGCGCAGATGAGTAGGGTCGCAGCGTGATCGTCTACCACGGGACAACCATCGAGAACAAGGAGGGCATCGAGAGCGACGGCCTGCTCCCGAACTCCTACGTCGCGGCGACGCGCGACCTCGCAGTGGAGTACGCGCACACCCGCGGGCTGTCGCGCGGCTCCGACGGCTTCGTCATCTTCGAGATCGACGTGCCGGACGCGGCCGTCGTCGAGGTGCAGAGCTGGTGGTGGGCCGCGGGCCAGCTGCTGCTGCCCTTCGGCTGCGAGCCGTCGAACATCGTGTCGGTGCACGACCACGACCTGCGCGCCGAGGCCGAGTAGGTCCGTCGGTACGGGAGTGGCTCGTCGGTGGGGCCGCTGTCCGGGGCGTGGGGCCGAGTCCGATGCAGGCTGAGCTGTGGTTCTCGCCCGCCCGGGACCGGCAGGACGGGGGGCCACACCCCCGCTCGCGTGTGCTCCGCGGGCCGCAGCGGCTGGAGCGGCCAGCACAGTCGTCCGACGAGGGTCATCCCGGTCGCGACGTGCCCTGCGGCCCGCAGCGGCTGGAGCGAACAGCACAGTCGTCCGCACGCCGACCGCCGCCGCGGTGACGCATCCGCGGTAGCTGGTCGGCGTGCGGAACCGCCCGAATAGGGGATCGCGGCGGTGCCGATCTGCGTGAGTGAGCCGTCCTCGCCTGGTTCTCCCCGTGGCACAGGTGGCCCACTGCCCTACGTTCGATCGGCCTATGGAGGGTATGCTGACCGACGATGCGTTGTCAAGGGGGTGCCCGACGAGTTGTATGCCTCCGGTGCCCAAGCTCATCAGGGAGGCGCTGCGGGAGTTGCGCGAGCAACGGCACCTCAGCCGCTCGCAGCTGTCCCGCCAGACGGTCGCGGTCGGCGACCCCGGCGTCTCCGAGTCGACGATCGAGGCGCTGGAGACGAAGGCTGGCCGCGTGCCGGACGCCTCGACCCTGGAGGTGCTGGCTCGGACGCTCGAGATCGAGCCCGACACGTTCTACGAGTATCCGATCGCGGTGGCGCGCCGCGAGGCCCGCGGAAAGCTCGCCATCATCACTCGCGAGCGCGAGGCGCAAGCGTTACGGGGGCGAGCCCAGCAGCGCAGCGAGCGTCCCGCAGACGCTCCCGATACCACGCCTGCTCGTCGTGGTCGCGGGGATCGATCATCATGAGCGCTCGCTCGTAGGCTGCGGCGATCTCGCGCAGCGCCGCGTCGCGGCTGCGCTGGAAGTCCCCGGCGGGTGGATCGGTTCCCCCCTGCAGGACTCCGAGGAGCGGGAGCTGGATGTGCTTCATCGACGCCTCCGGTGCGCCGGCCGCTTCACTGTCTCCCGTCCCGTGATCGGAAGCCCCCGGGTCCGCGGCGGCCATCACTGCCCGGGAGAGGAACCGTAGCTCGCCGGACGGATGGACCGGCGCGGTGCCGCCCGCGTAGAAGC
>JAWVGK010000442.1:0-8449 GCA_033855155.1 Solirubrobacteraceae bacterium
CACGGCCGGCCACGCGGGCCGGCTGGACCTGGCCGCCGAGGCGATCCGGCTCGCCCGCCAACTCACCCTCGCCACCGAGGAACCGGAGGCGCGCGGGCTTCTCGCGCTGATGCTCCTCAACCATGCCCGGCTTCCGGCGCGGCTCGACGCCGAGGGGCGGCTCGTCACGCTCGACCGGCAGGACCGCGGGCTGTGGGACACGCGCGAGATCGCCGAGGGCGTGCGCGTCCTGCAGTCGGCGCTGGCCGTGCAGAGCGAGGAGCGACCCCCCGGTCGCTACCAGGTCGAGGCCGCGATCTCCGCCCTGCACGACGACGCAGCGAGCGTCGAGGAGACCGACTGGCGGCAGATCCTCGCGTGGTACGACGATCTCGTCGCCCTCGCCGACGACCCCGTGCGCCAGGACCCCGCCGCGGTGCTCGGCCGCGCGGTCGCGATCGGCCATGTCCGCGGTGCCGCCGCCGGGCTGCGCGAGACGGACCGGCTGCGTGACGTGATCGGCGAGCGGCACCGCTGGCACGCCGTCCGCGGCTACCTGCACGAGCTGGGCGGCGCCCTCCCTGCCGCCGCCACTGCGTACGCCGAGGCCGCCCGCCAGGCCACGAACGTCGCCGAGCGCGACCACCTGGTCCGCCAGGCCGCCCGCGCGCGGGCCGCCGAGCCATAGGAACAGTCGTCTCACGAGCGTCCTCCAGGGGTCGCGCCGCACGGCGGTCACCTACGGAAGGGTCACCGTGCGCTCGCGATACGCTGCTCGACGGCGCGAAAGGCGGGATCCGGGTTAACGCAGGGTCCCCACGCCGTTCAGGAAGGAGGCTTCGGCTGTGGCGCCGAGCCGGCGGCCGACGAAGTACGTCGCCTCGGCGACGACGAGGGCAGGGACGAGGAGGCCAAGGTCGCCGCGCGAGAGCACGCGCCGGCAGGCTTCGTGGCGGTCGTCGTCGGCGTCGGCCGTCGCGTAGAGAGGGCCGGCGTCAACGACCGCCGGCATCCGCGGTCCATTGCTGTTCGAGTAGCTCTTCCATCTCGCGGGCGGTGTCGGAGTGCCCACTGTGACCAAGCGCCGCGAACGGGAGCTCGCGTTGATCGTCCGGGCCGCCGATCCCGAGGTACGCCGTCAGTGCGTCGCGTGCGATCGCGGACGCCGGCATCGCGCGGCGGCGCGCCTCGCGCGTGAGCGCAGCAGCCAGCTCGTCAGGCAGCGAGATGGTAGTGCGCCGCATACGCGCATACTGACACGACGAGCGGCAGCGCTCGGCGTTCCAGACGCTCGGACGGCTACGTCTCTCGCAGCAGCTCCGCGGGTCGCAACCGTCGCAGCAGCGCGCTGGCCGCCGAGGCGCAGACGAGCGTCGCGGCCGCGGCGACGGCGAGCAGGACGGCGATGTCGCGAGCCGGGAAGGCGAGGCTCGGACGCAGCACGAAGATCGGACGCAGCACGTCGACGAGCAGCGCCGCCATGCCGGTTCCGACGAGCAGCCCGGCGACGAGACCGAGCGCCACCACGACGGCCGACTCCCCCATCACGATCGTGCGCAGCTCGCCAGATCGCATCCCCTGGGCCAGCAACGCCATGTACTCCCGGCGGCGTTGCAGCAGCAGCCCGAAGACGAAGATCGCGATCACCGCCGCGCACATGAGCATCGTGTACAGCCAATCCAGGGCGACGAGCCCGCGCACGTTGAGCGCGGTCAGGCTCGACTGCTCCTTGTCGAGCGCCGTCGCGCGCGTCTGGACGTCGATCGCGTCGCTGCGTCCAGGGCCCGTCCGCAGCGCCGCGGCTGCGCGCGCCAGGCCCGCGTCGCTGCCGTCAGCGGCCCGACCGAGGAAGAAGCTGACCTCGTGCGTCCGCGTCGCGGCCGCGTAGCCGTCGAGATTCGCGACGAGGTCGGTGCCCTCCGGGAACCCCGGGAAGCGCTCGAACAGCCCGGCGACGCGGAACCTGACGAGCTTCTGGTGCGTCGTCGCGCGTGCCAGCAGCACGTCGACGTGGTCGCCCACCTCGATCGACAGGGCGTCGGCCGCGCCGGCGTCGACGAGCAGCGCCCGTCGATCGTGCAGCGCCGCGATCGCCCTGGATGCCGAGCCGCCGGCGAAGAACGCGTCCGACAGCGCGGCGACGCGCGCGAAGCCGTCCGGGTCGATCGCCGTCAGCGTGGCGCGATCCTGGTCGTGCGGACCGATCAGGACCGCGTTGTCGAGCTTCGAGACGACCGGCGTCATCGCCGCCACGCCCGCGACCTCGAGCTTCGACGCGTAGCTCGGCGGATGTGGGCGCGCGCTCAGCACGCTCGGCACGACACGCAGATCCGCGCCGACGGTGAACCGCGCGTCCGCGGCCTTGGCCGCGTCGTAGGTGCCGGAGAACATCGCGATCGCCATCCCGAACGCGACGACGAGCCCGACGCCCGCGATACCGGTGCCGAGCGCGCGCGAGCGCCGCCGGATGCTGCGCACGAGCGTCCCGGCGACCGGCGAGCCGAACCGCGCGCCGCTCGGCAGGCGCAGCCGCGACAGGAGCGCGACCGCGCCCGGGACCGCGACCGCCATGCCGCCGAGCCACGCCGCGAGCGGCGCGATCAGCAGCCGCGAGGGCAGCGTGACCGACCGGCCCGTCGAGACCGAGGTGCTCGGCGGGTCGAATGCCGCGGCGTCCCACGCCATCACGCCCACGACCACGACCGCGGCCGGCAGGCCGGCGTACGCGAGCAGTCGCCGGCGCGTCTGCGCGCGCGCGGGCCCCAGCTCCGCTCGCTCGCCGTGGATCTCGCGACGCAGCGCGCGGTGGCCCGGCAGGTACAGCGCGAGCGCCGTCGTGACGATGCCGATCGCGCACGCGACAAGCGCGGAGACCGCGAGATCCGCCGCGGGCGCAGACCACAGCGTGCCCGCGCCCAGGGCGAGCGTCGCCGACGCCAGCCCCAGCCCCGCGCCGAGGACCGACCCGAGGCCCGCGAGGACGAGCGTCCTGTAGGCGAGCATCCGCCGCAGATGGCCGCCGTGGGCGCCCCGGATGCGGAGGTTCGCCTGCTCGCGTCGCTGCGCGCCCGCCAGGATGGCGCCCGCGTATGCGGCCAGGAACGCGGCGAGGACCGCCCCCGGCAGTCCGAGGAAGAGCGACATGCGGCGGCCGACGGCAGCATCCGCCTTCGCCACGGCGAGCGTGTTGGACAGGTTGTCGATCAGGAGGTCCTGACCGGGCGCGACCGCGTCGATCGAGCGCGCCACCGACCGCGACTGCGCCAGCGCACGCGCAGGATCGGTCGCCAGCCGCGATCGCTCGACGAGCACGTCGAGCTCGGACAGCGGGAAGGTCTTCAGCTGGCTGCCGACGGCCGCGGCGGCGGCGCGAAACGCCGGGGTCACGACGCGCCTGAAGGTCTGCGAGCTGACGACGACGGAGTTCGGGACGTAGATGAAGTCCTCCAAGCGGCTCGTCTTGCGGCTGGAGAAGAGCGGCTTCGCGCGCGACAGGTCCGTGACGCCGCTGATCGGCAGCCACAGTGGCGCGCGGCCACCCGGCAGGCGCAGCGAGATCCGCTGGCCCGGTCGCGCGGCGAGCGTGCGGGCGGCCTCGCTGCTCAGCAGCGCCGATCGCGCCGCGATCGAGCCCCGGACGATCCGGATCGACGGGTAGCGTCGCGCGTAGCGCTCGTCGAACGCGAACAGCCGCACCGGATCGTGGACCACGGTGCGGCCGACTCGCAGCGAGCCCCCCGGCAGGTCGACGAACGACAGGGAGTCGGCCGACGCCACGCCGGGGAGCGTCGCGATCGTGTCGCGCAACCGCTCGAGCGTCGCGGGAGCCGGCGCGTTCGCTCGGACGGGCACGACGTTCTCCCGCGTCGAGATCGTGGCCCGAAGCTTGAGCTCGCCAACCGCGGGCACCGGTCGCGTGGCCCGCGCGCCGTAGCTCAGGCGCACCGTCTCGCCGGGACGAACGGTCCCGATGTTCATGCCGCTGCGCGCGAGTCCCTGCGCCAGCGGAATCTGGCCGCCGCTGTCGCGCAGTCGCCTGCCGTCCAGGCGCGTCGAGTCGTGGACGTAGGTCAGCGGCAGCGCCGGCTCGTCGTTGATGACGACCTCGTTGGCCGGCACCGAGCCGCGGTTGGCGATCGTCAACTGCACCCGCACGGTCGCGCCCTCGCGCAGCGCCTTCGACGACCCGAGCACGCGCTGCTCGAAGCGCAGCCCGCCTCCGAGCGGAGCGCCGAGCACGCGTTGCATGTCGAGCGCCAGCGGCGCGATCGCGCGCTCGGTCATCGTCGCCTGCGAGCCGTCGATGAAGAACAGCACGGCGGAGAGGAGCGCGATCCCGAGCGTCACCCCGACGAGCGAGGCGAGCGTCCGGCGGGGGTTGCGCACGAGGTCGCGCCAGACGTACCTACGCACCGTCGCTCCCGCGATCGGTGTCGCCGACGAGCCGCCCGTCGCGCAGGGTGAGGATGCGGTCCATCGCCGCGGCCACCTGCGGATCGTGCGTGACGACGACGAGCGTCGTCCCGGCCTCGCGCTGAGCGCCACGCAGGAGATCGACGATCGCGCCCGCGTTGCCCGCGTCCAGCGACCCGGTCGGCTCGTCGGCGAGGATCAGCGACGGGCGGTGCACGAGCGCGCGCGCGACGGCCACGCGCTGGCGCTGGCCGCCGGAGAGCTGGTCGGGGAGCTTGTCGGCCTGGTCGCCGAGGCCGAGGTCGACCAGCAGCTCCATGCAGCGATCGTGGCCGTCGGCCGCGCCGCCCAGCGCCAGCTGCAGCCCGACGTTCTCCAGCGCGGTGAGGAACGGCTGCAGGTTGTCGGATTGGAAGACGAGCCCGAGCCGCCGCCGGCGCAGCTGCGCGCGAGCGCGCTCGGACATCCCGGAGACGTCCTCGCCGTCGATCGTCACGCGGCCCGCGCTCGGTGCCTCGAGCCCGGCGATCAGCCCGAGCAGCGTCGACTTGCCGCAACCGCTGACGCCGGTGATCGCGACGCTGCTGGCCGCCGCGATGTCGACGGTCACGCCGTCGAGCGCTCGGATCGGGCCGGCCGGCGTCGGGTAGTGCTTCGTCGCGCGATCGACGCCGACTGCGGCGGGCGCCGTCATGCCGCGAGCACCGCTCCGTCGACGAGGCGCAGGCGGCGTTGCGCTCGCTGCGCCAGCTCGGCGCTGTGGGTGACGAACAGGACGGCGAGTCCGCGCTCGCGCCAGGCGTCGAAGATGACCCCCATGACCTCCTCGGCGGTGCTCGAGTCCAGCTGGCCGGTGACCTCGTCGGCGAGCAGCAGGTCGGGTTCGTTGGCGAGCGCCATCGCAACCGAGACGCGCTGCGCCTCGCCGCCGGACAGGCGGCGGGGAAGGTGGTCTACTCGATCGCCGAGGCCGACGCCGGCGAGCAGCGTCCGCGCGCGCGGCGCGATCCGATCCGCGCCGGCGAGCTTGAGCGCGAGCTCGACGTTCTCCGCCGCGGTCAGGAACCCGATCAGGTTGTCGCGCTGCAGGACCACGCCGATCCGTTGCGCGCGCAGACGCGCGCGCAGGCGGTCGTCGAGCTCCGCGAGGTCGTTGCCGTCGAAGACGATCGCGCCGCCGTCGGGTCGCAACAGGCCCGCGATCAGCGACATCAGCGTCGACTTCCCGCTGCCGGAGACTCCGACGAGGCTCGTCGTCTCCCCGCGGGCGAGCTCGAGCGATGCGTCGTGCAGCACGCGCGTCGCGACATCGCCGCTGCGGAAGGTCTTGCTGACCGCCTCGACGCGCAACAATGCGGCCGCGGTCGACACCCGCGGTCAGCGCAGCCGCTTGGCCGGCTTCGACGGGCCGAAGACCTGCGGGACGGTCTTGCGCGCGTGACGATCGAGCTTCAGCACCTCCGCGCTGAGCTCCGCAAGACCGCGGAGGCGCAGGTGGGTGAGGTTGACGAGCTCCTCGACCTCTTCCTTGCCGCCGGACCCGATCGGGCCGAGCCCGATCTCGCCGACGCCGGCGGCGTAGAACTTGTGCTCCGAGCCACCCTCCTCGACGACCAGCACGTTCTTGTAGCACTTGTACGGCACGCACTCGGACACGCCCGTCTTCACGACCCGGGCCACGTCCGGATCGTCGCCGGGCACCCGCGCCTGGATGTACGACGGCGTCCCCGTACGCGGGTGGGCCGGCATGAGGATTCCCGCCTTGCCGCCCTTCACGCCGCTCAGCCAGCCGTCGTTGACGTTGACGAACTGACCGCCCTCGTAGGCTTCGGTGTAGGAGCCGAAGTACCAGACGTTGCCGCGCCTGTCGACCGCAAGGTAGTCGAGCGCCTGCTCGGCGATCTCACCGCCGTTGAAGTCCTGATCGAGCACGGCGACGGTGCGTACCCCCGCGATCTGCTTGACGACGTCGGTGACGGTGTAGACCCGCCGGTGCGTGAGGCGCCGGCTTCCGACGTTGACCTTGCCCAGCCGCACGGACTGGTAGCCCGGCGTCAGCGGATACCACCGGTTGGCGGCGGTCGCCGTCTTCGCGCCGAAGCGGCTCGCCGTCGCCGGCGGCGCCGTGGCGCCCTGCGCGAGGTTGCTGGCATCCGAACCGCAGGCGGCGAGCACGCAGGTGCTCAGCGCCGCCGCGGCGACGGACGCGAGGGATCCGATCTGCGGGGTCGACATGAACGGCAGTCTCACGGGCGAACATGAATGGCAGCTGAGAGCTTCGGGACCTGGAAGCCGACGTGGATGTGGTCGGCGTGGTCGGGCAGCGCGAGCGTGTTGTCGGTGCCGGCGTACGTCATCAGGCTGATGATCTGGTGTGGCTTCATCGTCCCCTGCAGCGTCAGCAGCCGGCGGATCGCGATGTCGGCGATCGAGCCTTCGCCCTGGTGGCCGAGGATCGGGATCCCGTTGACCTTCGCGATGTCGACGGCGCTGCCGGTCGAGTGCTCGGAGACGTTGCCGCTCGTGGTGAGCAGGCTGTGGCCGCAGTGCAGCGACGACACCGTCGGATCGAGGCCGCTCTCGGCGAGGAACTCGAGCGTCGCCAGCACGCGCTGGTCGATCATGCCGGCCTCGACGTCGCGCCGGCCGCAGGGGTAGAGCTCGATACGCGGGTCCGACAGCACGCGGCGCCCGAGCGTGTCCTGGCTCGTCGACAGGATCTGGCCGACGGATCCGGCGCTCGCGATCCACGCGTGCCGGCCGTGGGCGCGATCGATCGCGGTCGCATCGAGCAGCTTCCAGCCGTCGAGGATCGGCTGCGGATCGATGCGCGCCGCGCCGCGTCCGGGCGGCCGGATCTCGAAGTGCATGCGCGGCGCGAGCTCGTTCGACAGCCTGCCGATGCGTCCGAGCACCGTGCCGGCGATCACGCGGCGTCCGCGCGTCAGCGCCTTGAGCACGAAGTCCCGCTCGTGCAGGCTCGAGACGCCCTTCACGTAGGACCGCAGCGTCTCGCCCCGGGCGGGCGCGAATTCGCGCTCGGCAAGCTGCCGGGCGCCGCCGTTTCGCATCGCACGCGCGCGTGCGGGATGGGCGAACAGGCGCGCCTGCTCGGTCGTCGTGGGCCGCATGCGGGGCTTCGCCACCGGCACCCGCTCGGCGACCTTGGCGAGCTGCGCGTACGTGTAGCGGTTGCCGTACGCGTCGGCGAGGACCACGAACCGCCCCAACCGCTTGCTGCGGCCGACCGCCGTGATGCGGCCGTCCTGCACCGCTATCACGGGCGAGCCGGCCTTGGCGAGGATGTCGATGCCGCCGCGCGCGGGATCTGGCGCGAGGGCCGTCGCGGCGTGGTGGCCTGCCGCGACGGGGCGCGCCGCGTGGCGCCGCGGCCGCTCGTCGTCGGCGTAGCGGGCCTTAGCGTAGACGGGGAAGCGGCCTTGCGTCAGGCCGCTGAGCGAGCCGACGAGGTCGCTGGGCAGGCCGCTGATGAGGCGGGCGCGGCTGAGGACGGAGTTGACGTACCAGTCGGCGTGGTTGTAGGCGAAGATCGCCTTGCGCAGGTCGTGGTCGGCGCCGGCGGCCTTGAGGTAGCGTGCGGCGGCGAAGATCGCGTCGACGGGGTTGAAGGGGTCGGTGCGCCCGTCGCGGTTGGCGTCGACGCCGTACTGCTTCCACGTCGGCGGCATGAACTGCATCCAGCCCAGTGCGCCGGCGGAGCTGACGTTCAGGTTGCGCCCGTAGTCGGTCTCGATCTCGTTGATCGCCGCGAGGACCTCCCAACGCACGCCGTACTGGATGCCGGCGGCCTGATAGATCGCCAGCAGGAAGACCGGGATGCGGAACCTGTCGACGAACAGGCTCGACACGCTCGGAGCGGCGCCGGGCAGCGCGAGCGACGTCGTCGGGTCTGGGAGCGCCGGCGCGCTGCGCGGCGCTTTGCGGGTGTGGACGTCGACGTGGCCGCGCGGCGCATCGCTCGCGGTCCTGCCGCTCGTGTGCACGGAGACCGCCGGCCGGCACGCGAGCGACGGCACGTGCCTGCTCGCCTTCGTGG
>JAWVGK010000443.1:0-5593 GCA_033855155.1 Solirubrobacteraceae bacterium
ACTCCAACTCGCTGGCGCGCATCCTCATGGCCGACGGGCCCGAGGCGCCGATCGAGACGGCCGTGCGGCCGGTGTCGATCGTGCCCGAGACCAAGCCGCTGGACGACCTGCTCGCCGACCTGCAGCGCGAGCGCTCGACGATGGCCGTCGTCGTCGACGAGTACGGGCGCGTGGCGGGCATCGTGACGGTCGAGGACATCGTGGAGGAGGTCGTCGGCGAGATCGACGACGAGACCGATCCCGCCGGCGGCGAGGTCCGCCGCCTCGCCAACGGCGACTGGTTCGTGCGCGGCCACGTCGCGATCACCGACCTCGCCGACTACGGCCTCGACCTCCCGGTCGACAGCGACGCCTACAACTCGATCGGCGGCTTCGTCTTCGCGGAGCTCGGGCGCCTGCCGCGGCGCGGCGACACCGTCGACGCCAACGGCTACACGATCCGCGTCGAGTCCGTGCGCGAGAACCGCATCGAGGCCGTGCGCATCCGCGAGAAGCGCGAGGAGCCCGCCAAGGAGCCCGTCGGCGCCTGACGGACGGCGTGCGCGAATTGGCGCAAGTTTGCCGAGCGCCGTACGTTGTGAGACATACCCCCGCCCGTGGGACGGCGGAGGAGGCAAGGTGGACTGGGGTGGTTCCGCCGGCGCCAGAGCACCACGACGGGCCCGCCATCGAGCGGGCCCGTCGTGTGCTTCTGGGAGGAGTGCGAGGTCGTCGCCCGAGGATCGTGCAGCCGTCGCCTGAAGCGCGGCTAAACCGCCGGCGGTCGTGCTTTCAGCGCGCGTAGGTCTCCGCCGGATACAGGCCGCGACCCGCCTTGCGGCCCAGCGCGCCCTCTGCGCACAGCTCGCGCAGGCTCTGCGGGACGTCGGCCCCGATCGCGTCGCCGATCGCGACCGAGACGTCGAGCCCGATGTAGTCGAGCAGCGCGATCGGCCCCATCGGATGCGCGGCGCCGAGCTGCATGCAGGTGTCGACCGCCTGCGGCTCCAGGCCGGTGCGCTCCATGAACTCGACGGCGCTGAAGAGATACGGAAACAGCAGCCGGTTGACGACGAAGCCGGCGAGGTCGGGCACCTCGACGGCCTCCTTGTCGAGTGCCGCGCAGAGCGCCGCCGCGCGCTCGCGCGTGGCCGCCGTCGCCTGCGACGGATAGGCGAGCTCGACGAGCTTCATCTTCGCCACCGGGTTGAAGACGTGCAGGCCGACGAAGCGCTCGGGCCGCCCCGAAGCGCGCGCGAGCTCGGAGACCGACAGCGACGACGTCGTCGTGCTGACGATCGCGTCGTCGTCGGCGAGCGCGTGCAGCTGCGCGAGCAGCGCGGACTTCAGCGCCACGTCCTCGGCGATCGCCTCGACGAGGAAGCTCGCGGGCGCGAGCTGCGCGACGTCGGTGACGATCTGCACCCTGGCGGGGTCGTAGCCCTCGCCGAGGCGCTCGCAGGTCTTGGCGATCTGCTTGCGGGCGCGCTGTGCCGAGGCGTCCGAGCGCGCCCACAGGATCGGCTCGCCGACGCGCGCAGCGCACACCGCCAGCCCCGTCGCTATCGCGCCGCTTCCGGCGATGCCCAGCTGCTCGTCCATGCCCACTCCTCCGCTTTGATCGACCCTCCGGCCGGTACCTTAGTCAGCAGTCTCGACACGTGGCGGATGAACAGGAGGGCGTTGAGCGCATGAGCGGACAGCAAGGACGCGAGGTCGTCATCGTCGAGGCGGTGCGGACCCCGATCGGGCGCGGGCATCCCTGGAAGGGCTGGTACAAGGACACGCACGCCACCGCGCTGCTCGGCGTCTGCTTCAGCGAGCTGATCGCGCGCGCGGGCATCGACGCGGCCGACGTCGAGGACGTCATCGCCGGCTGCGTGCAGCAGTACGGCGAGCAGACCTACAACGTCGCGCGCAACGCGTGGCTGCAGGCCGGCCTGCCCGTGCAGACGCCGGCCGCGACGATCGACCGCCAGTGCGGCTCGGCGCAGCAGGCCGTCGGCTTCGGCGCCGCGCTGATCGCCGCCGGGATCCACGACGTCGTGATCGGCTCGGGCGTCGAGCACATGGGACACATCCCCCTGGGCGTCGGGATGGAGTGGGTCAAGCGCGTCGGCTCACCGTTCTCGCCGGCGCTGATGGACAAGCACGCGCTCGTGTCGCAGGGCCTCAGCGCGGAGCTCATCGCCGAGCGCTGGGAGATCCCGCGATCCGAGCTCGACGAGCTCGCCGTGCGCTCGCACCGGCTCGCGCATCAAGCGACCGAAGAGAGGCGCTTCACGCAGGAGATGATCCCGTTGCAGGCCGACGGCGAGCTGCGCACGACCGACCAGGGCATCCGGCCCGACACGACCCTCGAGGCGCTCGCCGCGCTGAAGCCGGCGTTCAAGTCCGACGGGCGCATCACCGCCGCGAACGCGTCGCAGATCTCCGACGGCGCCGCGGCGCTGCTGCTGATGTCGCGCGAGAAGGCCGACGAGCTCGGCTGCACCGCGCGCGCGCGGATCGTCGACCAGACGACGGTCGGGGTCGACCCGGTGACGATGCTGACGGGGCCGATCCCCGCGACTCGGCGGCTGCTGGAGCGCAACGCCCTGACGATCGGCGACATCGACCTGATCGAGATCAACGAGGCGTTCGCACCGGTCGTCGCCGCCTGGCAGCGCGAGCTTCAGCCTGACATGGACCGCGTCAACGTCAACGGCGGGGCGATGGCGCTCGGCCACCCGCTGGGCTCGACGGGCGCGCGCCTGCTGACGACGCTGCTGCACGAGCTCGAGCGCTCCGGCGGCGAGCTCGGCATCGTGACGATGTGCTGCGGCGGCGGCCTCGGGACCGGCACGCTGATCCAGCGACTGGACCGATGACCGATACCCCTGATAGGAGTGAATCGAGAGCGCGACGGGTAACGCCGTGACCACTGTTCATCTCTCGGAGGAGGACCTGCTCACATGCTCGGCATCATCATCGGCGTCATCGTGGCGGCGCTCGTCTACTGGCTCTGCCTGTTTCTCGGCTTGCCGGGGATCATCGCCATCATCGCCGCCGTGCTCGTGCTCCTCAGCGCGGTGGGGACGGGCGGCTACGGCTACGGCCGTCGAGGTTTCTGACCAGCATCCGTGAGGCCCGGCGCTTGCGCCGGGCCTCCGTCGTTGCGGTGTCAGCCCCAGTGAAAGCCCGTCGGGGCGGGCAGTGGCTCGAGCGGGCTCGTCGGCAGGCCGGGCGGCGGGTCGACGACGTGGAAGCCCGCCGGCGATGTGTCGTTCGGCGTGTCGGCATGAAACAGCGACGCGAGGTACTGGATCTGCCCGCGGCCCGGTCCGAGCTCGAACTGGCCGCCGCCGTAGGCGCCGATGTCGCGCTGCGCGACGTAGTCGTAGGCGTCGAACAGCGGCTCGATCCCGCCCAGTCGCGAGGGCTTGAGGTTCACCATCCGCGGCGCGAACGGCAGCGCCTCGATGTCGGCGATCGAGTGGATGTTGGCGTCCCAGGTGATGCGGTCGCGGTGCGGGCGCAGCAGCTCGTCGATCTGCGGCGTGAGCTTCGGGTCCTCGATCCACGCCTCGGGGAAGGCGGCGACGACGCGCTCGTACAGCAGCGGGTCGGCGGGCTGGTCGACGATCGTGCCCTCGTAGAGGCCCTTGAAGTCGACCGAGTCGACGGCACCGGTCGCGACGAGCTGCGCGATCAGCGCCTCGTCCCACGAGACGGTCGGGTCGAGCTTGAAGCGCAGCGTCGGATAGCGCACGAGGCGGCGCGTCAGCGGCTCCAGCGACGGGGGCTCGCCGAGGCGCAGCGAGACGACGAACGTCAGCGGCCGCGGCGTGCGGCCGAGCACGGCGTGCAGCGGCTCGCCGGCCTGGCGCAGCGCGAGGTCCAGCGCCGCGGACTCGTACGCCCAGCTGCGATACAGCCGCGAGACTTCGCGCACGGGCGCCTTCGGGAACAGGTCGAGCGTCGCGAGGTGCTCGGCGAACGAGCGCACCGTCCAGTCGCCGGCGAGCGCCAGCACCGGCCCCGCCTCCTGCGCGACCTCGTGGTCGACGGCGTCGTAGACGACGTCCTCGCCGACGCCCTCCTCGCCGGCGCCTCGTAGGTGGACGACGGTCGACTTGCGCGTGAAGTCGCTCGAGACGTCGCGCACGAGGCCCTCGAGCGCGTAGCCGGCGATCTGCAGCGGCAGGTCGGCGACGAGGTCGTAGGTGCTCATGCCGCGGACCCTACCGGCGGCGGGGCGACGCCCCCGGCACCGCCCCGAGCGGCCGCTTGCGGTTGACTAGGGCGGATGCGACGTCTCTGCGACAGGCCTCGATCCGCGCTGGCGCTGGCGCTGGCGCTGGCCGCCGGCTCGACCGCGGGCTGCGGCGGCGACGACAAGGCGGCGCGGACGGCGACGGCGGCGGCGCGCTCCGCGCCGACCGCGACGGCGGCGCGCCCGGCGACGACCACGACCTCGACGTCGATGACCGCCGCTCCGCCATCCCGTCCGGCCTCGCGCGCGGGCCTGCGCAAGGGCCTCGTCGTCGGCATCGGCGAGCAGCTGACGGAGATGTTCGGCGAGCCGCGCTTCCGCGCGCTCGGGATCGACCACGCGCGGCTCGTCGTCGCCTACGACGCCACGCGCGTGGCGTTCGAGCGCCCGATCGTCGACGAGTGGCTGCGACAGGCCCGCCTCGCCGGCGTCGAGCCGTTCATCACCTTCCAGCACTCGCGCGTGCACCCGACCCGGCTGCCGTCGGTCGCCGCGTTCCGCGCGGACTTCCGCGCGTTTCGCCAGCGCTATCCGCAGGTGCGCGTGTACGCGCCGTGGAACGAGATCAACCACGCCAGCCAGCCGACGTCGCGGGCGCCGGCGCGGGCGGCGCAGTTCTACAACGTCGTCAAGGCGGAGTGCCGCGCCTGCACGGTGCTCGCCGGCGATCTGCTCGACCAGCCCGGCATGACGCGCTACCTCGACGAGTACCGCCGCCACCTCGATGGCACGCCGCGCATCTGGGGGCTGCACAACTACGCCGACGCCAACCGCTTTCGCAGCAGCGGCCTGCGCGCGCTGCTGCGCTCCGTGCGCGGCGACGTCTGGCTGACGGAGACGGGCGGGCTGGTGGAGTTCGGGCGCGGCTTTCCGCGCAGCGAGCGCCGCGCCGCCCGCGCCCTGGACTTCGTGCTCGGCCTCGCCGACGACGCCCCGCGCGTCAAGCGCGTCTACCTCTACAACTGGACCGGCGCGAAGGCCGGCGAACGCTTCGACGCCGGGCTCGTCGGTTCGGACGGCGCGCCGCGGACGGCGTACGGGGTGCTGCGCAGCGCGCTGGGCCGCTGACGGATCGCGACCGGCCGGCGAGCGGGCACTGCGCGATCCTGGCCCGCGTGGCTGCCGGCCATCGCCGGCACGCAGACCGGAAACGACAACACCTCGAGGAGCGCTGGTGTCCACCAGATCCCCTCGAGGCGCAGGATGTTGTCGCTACTCGAAGTTGAAGGGGCATCCGTGCCCCGGGCGGTCCCTGCCCGAGCCGTTCGTCCCAGCTGACGCGTCCAATGTCTCAGCGTCCGCGACGGAGTGCCAGGCAATCTCACCGAGTTCTCACGGTTCGCCGCGGCGGGCGCGGCT
>JAWVGK010000444.1:0-2935 GCA_033855155.1 Solirubrobacteraceae bacterium
GGCGCGACGGCGCCCGCGACCGCGACGACGAAGACGACGTACAGGACGATCGCCGTCAGCTGCGCGGCGGCGACGCCGCGCACGAGCGTGCGCCCGCTCGGGTCGCGCGCGAGCACGACGCGCGCGCCGTTGCCGACCGACAGGTGGCCGAAGTAGGCGGTGAACGTCACGCCGAAGACGAGCGCCAGCGACGACGTGTCGAAGCCCCGGCCGCCGCTGAACGGCAGCTCGACGTGCGCGAGGTTCGAGGCGTCGGCGTGCGCGAAGGCGATCGCGCTGATCGCGAGGATCAGCGCGATGTTGACCGTGCCGACGACGAGCGCCGACGTGACGGTGGCGTCGATCGAGCCGCGCCGCAGGTAGGCGAGCTCGACGACGAACAGCAGCGCGACCCAGCCCAGCGCGGGCACGCCGGAGGCGTCGGCGAGCGTCGTCGACAGGCCGATGTAGTCGGCCTGCATGCCGAGCAGGCAGATGCCGAGCAGGCCGGCCGTCAGCACGAGCGCGCCGGGGCGGCCGAGCAGGTCGCCGACGACGCGCCCGACGTAGGCCGTGCCGTAGCGCATCGTCGCCGAGCGCGTCAGCGCGTCGGCCATGTAGGCGACGGTCAGCACGTTGAAGAGGCCGAGCGCGACGAGGATCGCGACGGCGGGCAGCGGCCCGACGGCGGCGACGGCGATCGGCAGCGCGACGATCGTCGAGCCGACGGTCTCGGTCAGCGTCAGCGCGTACGCCGTCCAGAACGGCGACAGGCGCTCCAGCCGCGCGCCGAGCCGCGCGCGCGCCCAGCGCAGTCGCTCGGCGGGGCGGGGACGCGAGACGTAGATCGACTCAAGCGGCCGCTCGTAGAGCTGCTCGTATGCGGCGGCGACGCGCGGATCGTCGAGCCCGAGCGCGAGCCGGATCGCGCGCACCTGGCCGTGGACGAGGCGGTGCTTCTCGCCGAGGCGGTGGGCGAGCGCGGCCTGCACGCGCGGGTTGCGCGCGACGAGCGGCGCCCAGCGCGGCGCGTGGCGCTCGAGGTCCTGCACCGTCGGGCGCAGCGGCGGCTCGCGCCCGAGCGCGAACGCCTCGAGGAACGCGAGCTCGCGGCCCTGCGCAGCCTCGCGCGTGGCGAAGCGCGCCATCGCCTGGCGCGACTGCGCGGCCAGGCGCGCGGTGCGGCTCTCGATCAGGTAGAGCAGCGTGTTCGCGCGCCTCGCCGGCAGCCCGCCGAGGATCCGCTCGCGGTCGAAGAGCTGCTCGAAGGCGTCCGGCGCCACCGTCAGCCGATGACCCGGCCGGCGAGGTCGTCGTACATCGCGGCCAGCGGGTGATCGGGCTGGTCGAGCACGAAGACGCCGCGGCTGGAGAACGCCATCAGGTCGTCGGAGTGCGGCAGCACGGCGACGACGTCGCAGCCGTAGGCCGACGCGACGCGGCGGCGCACGTCGCCGTGGTCGAAGACGGCCGGCGTCTTGTTGACGACGAGCATCATCTCGGGCACCTTGAGCTTGCGCGCGACCGAGACCGTCACGCGCGTGCCCTCGTAGTCCTGCTGGTCGGGGCGCAGCACGATCGCGACGGCGTCCGACACGGCGATCGACAGCAGCGTCTCCTCGTTGAGGCCGGGGTGGGTGTCGAGCAGCAGCAGGTCCAGCGACAGGTCGTCGACGAGCGCGCAGATCCCCTCGTGCAGCAGCGAGACGTCGTAGCCGTCGTGCATGACGCGGGCGATGTCGGTTGCGTCGATGCTCGACGGGACGAGGAAGACGCGACCCTGCAGGCCCGGGTCCAGCCCGGCCGTCACGTCGTGCGCGGCGTCGGCGATCTCGCAGCGCCCCCACAGGTAGTCGTTGAGCGAGCGCTCGATCTGCGACTGGTCGATGCCCAGCAGCACGTGGATGCCCGGCGACTGGATGTCGGTGTCGACGATCCCGACGCGTAGGTTGCGGCGCGCCGCCTGCACCGCGACGTTGGCGGTCGTGTTGGACTTGCCGGTCCCGCCGCGAAAGGAGTGGAAGGCGACGACGCGGCTCAACGGCGCCTCATCGCATCGGCCTTGCGCAGCAGGTCGCGGAAGTACTCGGTCTCGGTGATCTCGGCGACCTGGCGCGCGGCCTTGGCCTCGTCGATCTCGATGCGCAGCTCGCGCACCTGCTGCTTGAGCGCGCGCTCGCGCGCGGCGATCTCGCGGGCCATGTGCTGGAAGATCCGCGCGAGGTTGCCCAGCGCGTCGTCGCGGACGGCGACGACGTCGAGCGACGCGGGCTCGAAGCTGCCCTGCTCGACGGCGGCGGCGGCGTCGACGACGTGGCCGACCTGCTCGAGGTACTCGCGCTCGAGGTCGTGCAGGCGCTTGCGCGCGATGCCGGCGTTGATGCGCGCGCGCAGCAGCACCGGCTTGAACGGCTTGGGCAGGTAGTCGTCGGCGCCGAGCTCGATGCAGCGCACGATGCTGTCGGTCTCCTCGAGCGCGGAGATCATGATCACCGGCAGGTGACGCAGGTCCGGATCGGCGCGCAGGCGCTCGAGCACCTCGTAGCCGTCGAGCTCGGGCATCATCACGTCGAGCAGGACGACGTCGAACGGCTGGCTGCGCAGCAGCTCCCAGCCGACCGCGCCGTCGTCGGCGGTCGCGACCTCGTGGCCCTCGCGCTCCAGGTACCTGGCCAGCAGCCGGCGGTTGATCGGCTCGTCGTCGACGACCAGCACGCGCGCGGCCCGCGCGCTCATCCGCCGAGCCCCTTGCGCTCGAGCTCCTCGAGCGCGGCGGCGGACTTCTGCAGGCCCTCGGGCGCCAGCGCGCGCAGGACGGCGGGCGTCTTGGAGAACTGCACGTCGCGGTAGTCGACGACCTCGACCAGGTTGCCCCACGGGTCGGCGAAGCGCAGCCCGCCGCTGCGCGCGACGTCGATCCCGGCCTCGGCGAGCGCCGCGCGAACGGCCTCCTTGT
>JAWVGK010000445.1:0-3090 GCA_033855155.1 Solirubrobacteraceae bacterium
CAGCTGCTGCGCATCGAGGAGGCGCTCGGCGCGGACGCGCGCTTCCTCGGTCGCGAGGTGCTGCGATCGCGTTGATGCTCGGCGCCGGATCGACGACCTTCGTCTCGCCGAGCTGGCAGCTGATCGCATGGACGGTGGCCTGCCTGCTGCTCGTGCCCTGCGGCGTGGTGACCGGCGCGAAGGGCCGCTGGGGCTGGTTGACCGTCGGGCTGGTGCTCGGTGGTCTGCCGTGGTTGGGGGCGGCGTTCCTGTCGGCCGCGCCCGGCAGCTGGTGGGCGCGTCGGGCCGCGCGGCGGGCGGGATGACGGCTTGCGGATGCAGGAGCGCGGCGTCGCGGGGCGAACGGTCCCTGCGATGCCCCGTACGGCCTCATACGTGCGCTGGGACAGGGTCGGGCGCTTCGCGCTGCTGCTCGTCGGCGTGCTGCTGATCTGCCTGTACGTCAACCCGCTGCGCACGTACGTCGCGACGCGCCACGAGGCGAGCACGAAGCGCGCCGAGGTGGCGACGCTGCAGCGCGAGCACACGGCGCTCGAGCGCCGCGCGCGCGAGCTGCGCCGGCCCGGCAGCGTCGAGATGGAGGCGCGCCGGCTGGGCATGGTGCGCCGCAGCGAGCGCGCGTACGTCGTTCGGGGCCTGCCGCGAGACTGACGCCGCGCCGCCGGTGCCCCCGACCGCCCGCGCCGCGCGAGGGCCGCGCCGCCGGTGCCCCCGACCGCCCGCGCCGCGCGAGCGCCGCGCCGCCGGTGCCCGGTGCCCCACCGCCGCGATGCGCGAGCGCCACGACGTCGGCGCCCGACCGCCGTGATGCGCGAGCCCCGCGCTGCGGCTGGGTACCCTGGCGAGCCGTGGCGACGACCTTCGAGACAGCGCTGCTGCAATGGCGCGAGGGCGAGCGCCGGATGGCCGGCGCGCCGCCCGAGCAGCGGCCGGCGCTCGAGGCCGTCGTGAGCGCGATCGAGGCCGAGCTGCGCCGGCGCCTGGGCGGCACGTTCACGACCGACGAGCTCGCCGAGCTCTACGACCGCGGCACCGACTGGTGCACCGACCTCGCCGCCGACGTCGCGCCGGGCGCGCCGTGGGCGTGGGACGCGCGCACGGTCGCCGACGCGGCGTTCCTGCGCTACCTGCGCGATGCCCGCGACTTCGCCGGCGGACGGCGCACCGAGCCGTGAGGCGCGGAGTCAGTCTTCGGCGTCGGCGCCGGTGCGGCGGATCACGATCTGCTCCTCTTCGATCGTGACCTCGACGGGCCGGTGGCCCGCCCAGTGCTCGGCGTAGATCGGGTTGTCCGTGACGGCGGGATCGAGCCACAGCCCGTAGCCCTCCTCGCCGTGGTCGAACGTGCCTTCGAGCGCAGCCGTCGACGCCTTGGCGCCGGCGCGACCGCGTCCACCGCGGCGCCCGCGGCGGCGGGGGGTGGTGCGGGCCGGCGCGTCGTCGTCCTCGCCGTCGCCGTCGCCGTCGTCGGCGTCGTCCTCGCCGGCCTCGGCGCGGCGCGCGTCCTCCTCGGCCTGCAGGCGCGCCTCTTCGGCCTTGCGCTCCTCGGCTGCCTCGATCTCCGCTGCGACGAGCGCGTCGTCCTCGGCGCGCAGGTCGATCTCGTCGTCGAAGTCGACGCCCGGCGCGTCGCCGTTCTCGGCCTCGGCCGGGATCAGCTCGTTGTCGCGCTTGAAGGTCTCGATCTGCTGTACGGTCGCCTCGAGCTGATGGGCGATCCAGGCGTCGGTTCGGCCCTGGCGGACCCAGCCGCGGATTTGGTTGAGATGTGGGCGCAGGGAACGGCGTGCCATCGGGGGCAGGACCTTACAAGAACCGGGTCGGCGACCATCCGACGGCGCGCGCCCGCGTCTGATGTGATGCGCGCTCGCGGTTGCCTTTGTGCGGGGAACCTGATTGAGTGGCGTCGGCGACAAGGAGGGTAGCCGGACATGTTGGTTCTGACACGCAAGTCCAACCAAAGCATCATGATCGGGGACGAGATCGAGATCTCCGTCCTATCGATCATGGGGGAGAAGGTCCGGATCGGCATCCAGGCGCCGCGAGACATCCCTGTCTTCCGCAAGGAGGTCTACCTGGAGATCCAGGCCGAGCGCGGGCAGGTCACTGCCACACCGCAGGTCGAAGAGGCACTGCGCAAGCTCAGCTCGTAGGTGGCCCGGACGGCGCGCGGCGTGCCGTCAGGGGTCAGCCTGGCGCACCCTCACCCGCCGCTGCGGGCTCAGCCCATGACGATGTAGAGCGTCTTGAACATCGCGAGGGTCACGATAACCGCCGTCGCGATGAGCACGAGCACGAGCACGACGAAGCGCGCCGTCCCATGCTTGTGCGCGCGCTCGATCCTGCGCTGCTGGGAGCGCATGATCGCTTTGCGGCGCAAGGACTCGCGCCGCACACGATCTTCGTGCGTCTCCTCGTGGAACGCGCGTTCGAAATCCGCGAGGGACTGTCGCATCCGGGTCGCCATGCGTCCGGGAGCCTAGTCCACTTCGTCCGCGCTGTGCTCGCGGACGCCGCCGATCTTCACGGGCAGGCCAGGAGTGACCACAGGCCGCGGCCAGCGGCGCGCGCCTCGTCCGCACGGCGGCGCAAGCGGCGCGCGTAGCGGACGTTCGGCGCGATCTCGAGCGTGCGCGCGTAGCCGCCGGCGACGAGCAGCTCGTTGAAGAAGCGCCCGTCGGGCAGCCAGACGTAGACGAGCGCGCGCCCGTAGCGGTCGCGTGGCTCGATGCCGATCGCGTAGCGCACGCGCCGCCCGCGCAGCATGCGCTCGGCATACGCGGACGCCTGCTCGCCGAAGCACTCGCGGCGGCCATGGACCTCCGGCGTGTCGACGCCGATCAGGCGGCTGCGACCGAGCCCGCGCAGCACGACGGTGTCGCCGTCCACGACGCGCTCGACGGTCGTGCGCAGGTCCGCCTCGCCTGCGGAGTCCGCGGCGCCTGGGGGTCGTGCGGGCTCGCCGCCGCCGAGCAGGTCCGTGCCGCCGGCGCCCGCGACGGCGGCGAGCAGGAGCAGCACGGCGATGGCGGCGCGGGTCGCGATGCGCCGGACGCTACGGCCTCGGCCGGGGGCGAGCGTCGCGCGCGC
>JAWVGK010000446.1:0-3929 GCA_033855155.1 Solirubrobacteraceae bacterium
ACGTGCACGCTCGCGCTCAGCAGGGCGGGCCGGTGCCCGGGTTGTCGCGGCAGAAGTTCTGGAACTCGCCGTCGTTGGACTGCGCGCCGCCGGTCGTCTGGTCGCCGGTCGGCGGGGCGGCCCCACCCGTCGTCGTCGAGGGCGGCGGCGGCGTCACGGGCGTCGCGGCGACCGGCGGCGGCGTGACGGCCGCCGGCGGGGTCGTGCCCGCGTCCGGGGCGGCCGCGGACGTGGTCGTCGACGGCGTCGACGACGTCGTGTCGGCCGGGATGTCGGTCGTCGAGGCGGGGATCGTCAGATCGGGCGACGTGCGCGGGATGTCCGGCGAGAGCTCGTCGTCGCTACCGCAGGCGCCGAGGCCGCCGGCCAGCGCCAGGACCGCGAGCAGCGCTGCGCAGCGTCCGAGCAGCGGCGCTCGAACGCCGGCGGTCGGTCCCACGACCCTCAGGCGACCGGGTCCATGCGCCGGCCGCAGTGTGGGCAGTCGTTGAGATCGCGCTGCGCGAGCTGGTCGCACCAGTTGCAGAAGCGCAGGTACTCGACCGCCCACGGCAGCCGCGACTGCGACGGCGCGAGCGGCAGCACCTTGCCGAGGATCTCCAGCGGCTCGCCGCTCTCGCGGTCGACGTAGACGCGGCCGGGCTCGGCCTCGACGATGATCTCGCGACCGCTGGACGGCGTTCGCATGCGGTAGCGCTGGGCGGCTGACACGGCGCGAACCCTACCAAGCCTCGTCGCGGCGAAGCTCGCGGCGGATCCGGGTCGTGGCCGGCCGGAAACCGCCGGCGATCCTCGACGGATGCGAGCCGGAGGTCGGGCCGCGAACGGGTGCGACGGGCGCGGCGGCCGGCGGCTCGGCGGCGCCGGGGCCGCGCCCGAGGCATGCGACACGTCTTCCGTCGGCTCGGATAGAGTCCCGCGCGCCGATGGGGAGACCACCGCTCACGAGGACACTTGTCGGCCTGTTCGCGGGCGGCGCGCTGGCCGCTGCGCTGGGCGCGTGCGGCACCGACAGCGTCCCGAAGGACGCCGACCTGATCGCCGGCAAGAAGGCGTTCGTGAAGTCCTGCGGCTCGTGTCACGTGCTCGGCCGCGCCGGCACGAAGGGCAACACCGGGCCGAGCCTCGACAACGCCTTCCGCGTCGCGCTGAGCGAGGGCTTCGGACGCGATTCGGTTCGCGGCATCGTGCACTCGCAGATCCTGCATCCCGCCCGGCTGCAAAAGAGCAGCAAGGTCTACATGCCGGCGAAGCTCGTCGACGGCAAGCTCGCCCACGACGTCGCCGCGTACGTCGCCAGCGTCGCTGCGCTGCCGGGCAAGGACCCCGGTCGCCTCGGCTCGGCCGTCGCGGCCGCGGGCGCCGGCAAGCCGGTCGCCGCGAAGTCCGGCAAGCTCGCGATGCCGACCGATCCCAACGGCCAGCTCGCGTACGTCACGAAGGTCGCGACGGCGCCGGCGGGCTCGCTCGAGATCGACTCCAAGAACGCCTCGGGCACGCCGCACAACATCGCGCTCGAGGGCTCCGGCGTCGACGAGAAGGGCAAGATCGTCCAGAACGGCGGCGTGTCGACGATCACCGCCGACCTCAAGCCCGGCAGCTACACGTACTTCTGCTCGGTCCCGGGGCACCGCGAGGGCGGCATGGAAGGCAAGCTCACCGTCAAGTAGGCGATCGGTCGGGCCGGCGCGGGCCGCGGCAGGGGCGCCGAGCGTGGGTGTGGATTGCGCGCGGGCCGCGGCCCCGACGCGCCTCCGACCTAGAAGATCGCCTTCAGCACCGTCGCGACGACGATGACGACCGCGGCGACCGCGATCGTACGCAGCAGGAACGAGAAGGCGGCCTCCTCGGACTCCCACGGGCGACGCACGGCGCCAGGTCCGCCCGTCGCGCCTAGAGGATGTAGATCGTCGTGTACACGACGACCCACATGACGTCGACGAAGTGCCAGTAGATGCCGGGCACCTCGACGCCGTGATGGTGCTCGGCGGTGAAGTGGCCGCGGAACGCCCGCACGTTGACCATCACCAGCAACGTCAGGCCGATGAAGACGTGCGCGCCGTGCAGGCCGGTCAGCCCGTAGAAGATCGTGCCCTGCGCGAAGTCCTGCGGCGCGAAGCCGATGTGGACGTACTCGTTGAGCTGGATCGACAGGAACGTCGCGCCAAGCAGCGCCGTCAGCAGCATCCCGGCCTTCAGGCCGAAGCGGTTGCCGTTCTTGACCGACGTCTGCGCCCAGTGCATCGTCAGCGACGAGCTCAGCAGGATCGCCGTGTTCATGCCCGCGATCCCGACCGGCAGCTTGTTGCCGTCGAACGGGAACCAGTGGTGCCCCGTCGCGACGAAGCGGATGAAGAAGTAGGCCGTGAAGAAGGCCCCGAACACCATGATCTCGGAGATGATGAAGAGCAGCATCCCGAGCAACTCGGAGTCGACGCGCGAGCTGCGGTTGGCCGGCGGCGGCCCGTGGTGGTGGTCGTCGTGATGCTCCAGCGCGACCGATGCGTTGATCCCCGCGGCTTCCATCAGGGCCTCGCCTCAGCCGGCGCCTCGGCGACGATGTGCTCGACCTCGATGTTCGACGCCTTGCGCACGCGCGAGATCAGATCGGCGCGCATCCAGCCCGACCGCGTCACCGGCAGCGTCGAGATGATGACGCGCGACACCTTGTAGAACTGCAGCGCGTTCATCGTCGCCGTGTACGGATCGGGGTCGCCGACCATGCCGGCCACGAGCAGCCCCTCGCGGCGCATCTTGTCGAGCGTGTTGCCGAGCCGCGCGCGCGCGACGGCCGCCGCGCGGCCGTCGTTGTGACTCTGCAGCGGCACCACGACGATGAACAGCATGTCGTCGGCCTCGGCGGCGATCTCCTTCATGCGCGCGCGCAGCGTGCCGCGTCCCGCGGTGACGTTCGCGACGACGAGCGTCACGTTGAACGGCAGCCCCTCGGCGTCCATGTCGGAGATGACGTGCGTGACCGGCGCGCCGGCGGCGTCCTGGATGCGCTCGATGAGGTCGCGCCGCAGCCAGCCCGACGACGAGTGCGGCAGCGTCGAGATGATGACCTCGTCGGGGTGGTACTCGTGGATCGCGTCGAGCGTCGCGGTGAAGGGATCCTCGTCGCCGATCTCGCCGCTGGCGATGACGTCCTCGCCACGCAGGTAGGACAGGGTGAGGTCGAGGCGCACCTGCGCCGAGTCGCGCACCGCGTCGTCGTAGATGACGTAGCCCGACCGCGGCTTGGTCATCGGGACGACGAGCGTGAAGCTCGTGTCGGGCTCCTTCGCGCGCTCCTGGACGAGGCCGAGCAGCTTCGCGCCGGCGATCGTCTGGTTGGCGACGACGAGGATGTGCGGCATCAGTGGCCCTCTTCCCTCGTGGCGGTGGATCCGCCGCTGCTGCCGTGCGCGGTCGCGCCCGCCGGGGTGGGGGGCACCTCGGCGCCGCCCTTCAGGATCCCGTGCACCGCGCCCGGGACGCCGTACTCGTACGGGCCGCCGACGACCGTCGGGATCGCGTCGAAGTTGAAGATCGGCGGCGGCGACGAGACCTGCCATTCGAGCGTCAGCGCGCGCCACGGGTTGGACTCCGCGCGCGGGCCGCCGCGCCAGGAGGCGACCATGTTGTAGACGAACACGAGCGCGCTGAGGCCGAGGAAGAAGCTCGCGATCGTGATCAGCAGGTTCCACGTGGCGAACTTCTCCGCGTAGTCGGCGACGCGCCGCGGCATGCCCTGCACGCCGATGACGTGCATCGGGGCGAAGGTCAGGTTGAAGAACACGAACGTCGACCAGAAGTGGATCTTGCCGAGGCGCTCGTCGTACATCCGGCCCGTCATCTTCGGGAACCAGTAGTAGACGCCGGCGAAGATCGTGAACAGCGACCCGCCGAAGAGCACGTAGTGGATGTGGGCGACGATGAAGTACGTG
>JAWVGK010000447.1:0-8226 GCA_033855155.1 Solirubrobacteraceae bacterium
CCGTGGCCCACCGATCCTCCTGCGCCCGGGCCAGGCTCGGAAGCCTCGGCCTGCGGCTCGGGCTCGGGCGCGGCCGGCTCCGGCGCGGCCTCCGCGACCGGCTCGGGCGGCGCGCTGGCACCGCGCAACCGGATCGTCCCGTGGCCGACCGACCCCCCTGCGACAGAGCTCGGCTCCGGCGCGGAAGCCTCGGGCTCGGTCGATGCGTCCGCCGCGGGCTCGGGTGGCGCGGCCTCCGGCGCGGGCTCCGCGACCGGCTCGGGCGCAGCCTCTGTGGCCGGCTCGGGCGGCGCGCTGGCACCGCGCAGCCGGATCGTCCCGTGGCCGACCGACCCGCCGGCGGCAGGGCTCGACTCCGGCGCGGAGGCCTCGGGCTCGGGCGATGCGTTCGCCGCGGGCTCGGGTGGCGCGGCCCCCGGCGCGGCCTCCGCTACCGGCTCAGGTGCTGCCTCCGCGGCCGGCTCGGGCGCACCCGGCGCGGGCGCCTCGCGACCACGCAGGCGAATCGTCCCGTGTCCGACCGAGCCCGACGATGGTGCCGTCTCGACGGACGCCTCGGCGCGCGGCGAATCCTCCGCGACCGGCTCGGCCGGTGCCGCGTGGGTCGCGGCTGGGCCGGCCTCGGCCGCGTGCCCGGGATCGTCCTCCGACGTCGCCGTCGCCACGGCGACAAGCTCCGCTGGCGCCGCGGACGGCTCGTCCGCCGCCGCCGACGCGGTCTCGGCCGCGCGTGCGGCGAGGTCCCGCTCGCTCGCGACAGAGGTCCCGCCACCGTTGGTGGTTGCCGCGTGCGCGGCCCCGCGTAGGCGGATCGTCCCGTGCCCGACGGGCTCGTTGCTCCGCTCGACCTCTGCCTCCTCGACGGGTGCCACGGCGGCCGTCGTCGGCTCATCCGGCTCGCCCGACGCAACCGGCTCGGCCGGCGCAGCCGGCGTGGAAGCCTCGGCGGGCGCAGCCGACGTGGAATCCTCGGCCGGCGCAGACTCCTCGGCCTCCTCGTCCATCTCGGACGCCTCGGCCGGTGCGACCGACGCGACCGACTCGGCCGGGGCGGACGGCTCGACAGGCTCTGCTGACGCGACTGACTCGGCCGGCGCCGACGGCTCCACCGACGCCACCGGCTCGGCCGGCACAGAGGCCGCGCCGAACTCGTCCGCTTCGGATGCCTCGGCCGCCTCGGCCACCGCGGCCGGCGCGCCCGCCGAAGCCGGCGCGGCGTAGCGCGCATACGCGGCTGCCGACGCAGCGGCGGCCTCGGCCGCCCGTGCGGCGAGATCGTCGCCGGCCGTTGCAGCGCCGAGCGCCGGCTCGTGCGTCGCCGGGACGGCCGGAGCGGCATAGCGCGCGTACGCCGCCGCCGACTCAGCCGCGGCCTCCGCCGCGCGCGCCGCGAGATCGTCGGCCGCGGGCGCGGCAGCGACCGGCGCCGCGTAGCGCGCGTACGCCGCCGCCGACGCGGCCGCGGCCTCGGCCGCCCGCGCCGCAAGGTCGTCATCCGGCGCCGCGGCAGCCGGCTCCTGCTCCGCCGGCCGGGCCGGCGCCGCATAGCGCGCGTACGCCGCTGCCGACGCAGCCGCTGCCTCCGCCGCGCGCGCCGCGAGATCGTCAGCAGGGGCCGCCACATCCGCCGCCTCGTCCGCTGCCGGCTCGTCCTGGGCCGCCGCCGCTGCCGACCCGACCCCGGCGCCGTAGCGCTTGTACGCCGCCGCCGATGCCGCCGCCGCCTGCGCCGCCTGCGCCGCGAGGTCGGGCGTCGCCGGCGCGGCCGGCTGCGACTCGCCCGCGTCGTCGTCGCTGCGCAGATCCGCGAGCTTCGATCCCGCGGCCGACGTCACCGCCGCCACCGCGGCCTTCGCCTGGTCGATGAACTTCTCGTACGCCGCCGCCGACGACGTCGCGGCCTGTGCCGCCGCCGCCGCGAGCTCCTCCCGTGACTTGATCATGCTCTCTCCCGCTCGTTGCGGTCGGGTGGCCGGACGGCGCGGTCGCGCCGCCCCAGCCCCCGCCGGAAACCTCGAAACCGTCGTGCGTCAACGCCGTCGGAGCGCCTCATACGCCCCCTCACCCACCAATCGGGGCGCGCGGATTGGCGCCCCAGAAGAGCTGTGTGCCGAGCATCCCGATCAGATGCACCAGCACGATGTTCAAGACCATCGACTTCGCCGTCGCCGTCCCTACGCCGACGGGACCCCCGCGCGCGTGGTAGCCGTAGTAGCACCCCACGAGCACGATCGCGGTCGCCATCACCATTCCCTTGGACAGGCTGTAGAGCAAGTCCTGCGGGTTCTGGAACATCCAGAAGATGTCGAGGTACCCGCCGCGCGAGACCTCCCCGATCTGCTGCACGACCGCGATGTACGACGCCACGAAGCCCGCCCCGATCGACGCGATGTAGACGAACGGCAGCACGAGCCACGACGCCAGCAGGCGCGTCGCGCAGAGGAACGTCACGGAGCTGATGCCCATCACCTCGAGCGCGTCGATCTCGTCGGAGATGCGCATCGAGCCGAGCTCGGCGACGATCCCCGTGCCGACCTTCGCGGCCATCATGTAGCCAAACGCGTAGGGCACGAGCTCGCGTAGGTCGCACCAGGCGGCGAAGACGCCGGCGTACGCCGGGTTGCCGACCGAGCGGTTGAAGTACGCGCCCTCGATGCCGCATTGCAGGCCGATGATGAAGACCAGGCCCCAGATGACGAGCGTCGAGGAGACGATCAGGATCCCCGCCTGGCGCAGTCCCTCGCCGAGGAAGCGAAAGACGCGCAGGCCGTAGACCTGTCCCATGATCCGCCCCGAGAACTTCGCGATGTCGCCGAAGCTCGACACCCAGTCGCGCGGGATCGCCAGCCAACCGCCCATCAGCGCAGGTTGGCGAGCTCGGGGTTCGTCGCAAGCAGCGTCTGCGTGAAGACATAGTTGAACGCGAAGATGCCGAGAAACGAGATGACGACCGCCTGGTTGACCGCCCGTCCGACGCCCTCGGCGCCACCCGAGGCGGTCATGCCCTTGTAACAGCAGACGATCGCGATGATCGCGCCGAACAGCGTCGTCTTCAACGTCGATCCCCACAGATCCGTCAGCGACGAGCTCGAGAAGAACGAGGCGCGGAACGCGCCGATCGTGCCGCCGTTGACGAGCGTCGCGAGCACCCCCGCGACGACGCCGAAGATCAGCGCGTAGATGTTGAACAGGCCGGTCACGAGCATCAGCGCGAGGAAGCGCGGCACGACGAGGTTCTTGACGGGGTCGACGCCGAGCACCATCAGCGCGTCGAGCTCCTCGCGGATCTTGCGCGCGCCGAGGTCGGCGGTGATCGCCGTGCCCGCGACGCCGGCGAGCACGATCGCCGTCACGAACGGCGCGAACTCGCGGATCGATGCGAGCACGAAGAAGCCGCCGAGGCGATCGAGCGCGCCGAACAGGACGAGGAAGTTCGCCGCCTGCAGGCCGGGCGCGCCGTAGCCGAAGGCGATCGTCGAGACGAGCAGCGGAAACCAGCAGAGCTTCAGCGCGAACAGGAACTGGTTGACGAACTCGCCCCCGTACGGATACGGAGGCCGCAGCGCCGACGCGATCGTCCGGCCCGTCAGGATCATCATGTCCCCGACCTCTTCGAGCAGGCTCTTCGCGGGAAGAAACGCTCGATCGGCGACGTTGCGCACCATGCTGTGCTCCTCGATCTCCCGGCTACGCCGCGGACCCGGCGGCGTCGGCGCAATCTACGTCAAGCGCTGCGCCAAAGCGAGCGGTCCCGCACGCGCCGCGTCATCCGAGAGTGATCGCGCCCAAACGGGTAGGCAACCTCCCAGGCACACGTTCGCGGTGCGCCGACGAGGCCGCGAATGCCCACGGTAGGGACGACCGACCTTCAGGAGGAGACGACAGATGGCGTATCAAGGACTCGACACGTACCTCAACGATCATCATGCAGGCGCCACGGCCGGGGTGAACCTCGCCCAGATGGCCGCCGAGGAGCACCGCTCCGACGAGCACGGCGCGTTCCTCGGCGAGATCGCCAGCGAGATCAAGGCCGATCACGACAAGCTCGAGCAGCTCATGGAGGAGCTCGGCACCGAGAAGAGCGCGACGAAGACCGCGGCCGCCGAGATCGGCTCAAAGGTCATGACGCCGAAGTTCACCGGTGACGACGACGCCCTCAACGCGTTCACGGTGATCGAGACGCTGTCGATCGGCGTCGAGGGCAAGGTCTGCATGTGGAAGGCGCTCAAGCAGGTCGAGGACGCCAACCCCACGCTCGCCGCTTTCGGGATCGACGAGCTGCTGGCCCGCGCCGAGGACCAGCGCGGCCGCCTCGAGGCCAAGCGCTTGGAGATCGCACCGCAGGCGCTCGCGCACACCGTCGCCGCGTAGCCAACCCAGCCGGCACCGCACGATCGGACGGCCCTCGCTCGAGGGCCGTTCGTCGTCCTAAGGGGCGCCGCCGCTCAGCGCGGCAGGCGCGGCGCGATGATGCGGTAGGCCTTCAGCCCGAGCCCGAGCCGCTCGCGATCCTCGGACTGCATCGGGTCCAGGCCGGTCAGATCGCGCACGCGCTCGAGGCGGTAGGCGACGGTGTGGCGATGCGCGTGGATCGCGGTCGCGGTCGCGCTCATGTGGCAGTTCGCGGCGAGGTACGCCTCGAGCGTGCCGACGAGGTCGGTGCGGTACTGGTCGTCGTAGCGCACGACCGGCGCGACCGTGTCCTCGTAGAAGGAGCGCACCTCCTCGGGATGCGAAGCGAGCACGCGAAACAGCAGCCGGTAGGTCCCCTGGTTGATGTCCTCGGCGATCGGCTCGCCCGACACCGTCAGCACGTCGAGCACGAGCTCGGCCTCCTGCACCGCGCGCGCGAGCTCGGCGGGATCGGCGTAGAAGGACGACAGCCCGACGGTTCCGTGGCGCTGCAGGCGCGCGGCCAGCCGCGCCGCCGCGGCGAGCGTCGCCTCGGCCGCGTTGTCGACGGCGAGCGCCGGCAGCAGCGCGTAGATGCGCCCGCCCTGGGCACTGCCGGGCGTGCCCTCCATGTGCTGGGCGAGCGCGCCCGGCACGTCCTCGGCGATCGTCGCGACGACGTGGCGCGGGCGGTCGGTGTGCAGCTCGGCGCACAGCGCGATCGCGCCGCGGCTGAGGTCGCAGCCCAGGCGCGCGCCGCGGCGCACGAGCTCGTCGGGTGGCAGCCCGCCGCCACTGCGCAGGTCCTCCAGGAACGAGCCGCGCAGGTTCTGCTCGACCTCGTCGCGAGCCTCCTCGACGGCGACCTCGGTCAGCGACGCGACCGCCGCGAGGTGCAGGTACTCGGCCGCCTCGGAGGTCGTCGAGGCCGCTCCGTCGAGCAGCAGCACGGCGCCGACGGCCTCGTCGCCGGCGGCGATCGGGATCTCGATCGCGACGCCGCGCGGCGTGTGCGCCGGGCGATCCTGCACGAGGTCGGAGACGTAGCGGCGCAGCTCCGGCAGGCGCTCGGTGGCGGGCGTGCCCACCGGCGCCAGGACCGCCGTCCCGAGCCGCGGGACGATGATCGCCACGGACCCGCCGACCGCGTCGGCAGCGAGCTCCGCCACGCGTTCCAAGCCGTCGCCCGCAAGCACCGCGTCGACCATCCGCAGGTGCAGCCCCCGCAGGCGCTCGACGAGGGTGGCCGCTGTCGGGGCGGCCACCCGACAGCCTCCTTACCCTGCCGCCGCGGCGGCCGCGGCGTCAGGGTGAGCCTGCAGCGTGTCCTCGCCGGACTCGCCGGTGCGGATGCGGTATGCCTCTTCGACGGGCAGCACGAACACCTTGCCGTCGCCGACGGCGCCGGTGCGACCGTGCTTGAGGACCGTGTCGACGATCGTCATCACGTCGCGGCTGGCGACGACGCACTCGATCTTGACCTTCGGGCGCAGGTAGTTCGTCAGCTCCGCGCCGCGGTAGCGCTCCGTGATCCCCTTCTGGCGACCGGAGCCCTTCACCTCGCTGATCGACAGCGAGGGGAACCCGAGCGCCAGCAGCTCGGTCCTGATCGGTTCGAACGCCTCGTGCCTGACATAGGCGATCACCATCTTCATGCGGGCATCTCCTTCGTGGCCAGCGAGGCGACCGGTGCCGGCGCGATCGTCGACGCCGGACCGCCGCCGTACCCGATGAGCTCTGCTGGTGGGATGAACTGCTCAGGGTAGCCGTACATTCCGTGCTCGGAGATGTCCAAGCCGGCGTCCTCCTCCTCCTCGGTGACCCGCAGGCCGTAGGTCTTGCGGATCGCCCAGAACGTGGCGTAGCTCATCGCGAAGACGAACGAGAACGCGACGACGAAGCCGAAGAACTGCGCGATCAGCTGGTGGAAGGAGCCGGTGTACAGCAGGCCGCCCTCGCCGACGGTGTTGTAGGAGGCAAGCCGCGGCGAGGTGAACAGGCCGCACGACAGCGTGCCCCAGATGCCGCAGATGCCGTGCGCCGTCAGGACGCCGACCGGGTCGTCGAGCTTGCGGTCGATCCACAGCACGCAGGGCGGGATCAGCATGCCGGCCACGAGCCCGATCGGGATCGCCGCCCACAGCTCGACGTAGCCCGACGGCGCCGTGATCGCGACGAGCGCGCCGATCGCGCCGTTGCCGCACATGCCGATGTCGAGCGTCTTCTGCATCCGGCGCGACATGAACAGCGCGCCGAGCACGCCGCAGGCGGCGGCGAGGTTCGTGACGAGCACGATCTCGGCGAAGCGGCCGTCCTGGATGCCGAGCGTCGAGCCGGGGTTGAAGCCGAACCAGCCGAGCCACAGGATCATCACCGCGAGACCGAACAGCGGCATGTTGTGACCGGGGATCGCACGCGGCTCGCCGTCCTCGCCGTACTTGCCCTTCCTCGGCCCGAGCAGCAGCAGGACCGCGAGCGCACCGGTCGCGCCGATCAGGTGGACGGCCGTCGAGCCGGCGAAGTCCTGCATGCCGCTGAAGCCGAGGTCCTTCCAGATGCCGACCGGGACCTGCAGGAAGCCGCCGCCGAAGACCCAGTGCGCGCCGATCGGGTAGATCACGCAGGAGAAGACCAGCGCGTACATGACGTATACGCCGAACTTGATGCGCTCGAGCGTCGAGCCCCAGACGATCGCCAGCGAGACGGCGCAGAACACGAATTGAAAGAAGAACTTCGACTCGACCGTCGCGTTGGAGAAGCCCATGACGGGGAACGCCGCGGTCGGGTCGCCGTAGTCGTGCAGCAGGAAGCCCGTGCCGCCGATGACGCCGGCGAGGCCGTGCGGCGAGGAGCCGAAGGCGAACGCGAAGCCGACGAAGTACCAGCAGATCGCGGCGATCGAGAAGTTCGTCAGGACCTTGGCGACGACCGTGCCGGCGTTCTTCTGTCGCGAGAAGCCGATCTCGAGGAACATGAAGCCGCACTGCATGAACATCACGACCATGCCTGCGACGATCACCCACATGGTGTTGACGCCGACCGAGGTCAGGCCGACGGTCTTCGCGACGCTGCCGTCGCTGTTGATCGCGGAGTCGACGACGTCCGCCGAGACCAGCTCGGGCACCACCAGCGCTACGAAGAGCCCGGCCGCAAGGGCTGGCAGCAGCTTCAGCGACGTCGTCCCTCTCATCTCTCCCCCTCGATCGAGTGCTTCGGCATCCCGGCTCATGCTCGACGGCGGGCCGCGCAGCGTCTTGGTCCCGATGTCAAACGGGCGTACGCCCGCGTTTGTCCACGTGGACAACGACCCGCTCTTCGCGCGGGGGTTAGGCTGGCCGTCGGCATCCAGACTCAGGAGGGAACACCGGGGACCATGGCCAGAATTCGGCAGCAGAACGTCACAGCCGCGCAATGGAGCGCCAACGGAGGAGCGCTCGGCTCGCCCGACCTGACGCTCCCGGCCAATCAGGTCTTCGGCGCGAACGTCTTCAGCGTCGAGCTGCAGCGCCAGCGGCTGCCGAAGCACGTCTTCAAGCAGCTGCAGGGCTCGCTCGCGCGCGGCGAGGCGCTCGATACGGCGCTGGCGGACTCGATCGCGCAGGCGATGAAGGAGTGGGCGCTGGAGCGCGGGGCGACGCACTACACGCACTGGTTTCAGCCGCTGACGGGGATGACCGCGGAGAAGCACGACTCGTTCTACGGGCCGACCGGCGAGGGCTCGGCGATCGCCGACTTCTCCGGCAAGGAGCTCATCCAGGGCGAGCCGGACGCGTCGTCGTTTCCGACCGGTGGGATCCGGGCGACGTTCGAGGCCCGCGGCTACACCGCCTGGGA
>JAWVGK010000448.1:0-5628 GCA_033855155.1 Solirubrobacteraceae bacterium
GCCGGGCGCGGTCCGCTACAGCGACTCGATCGCCGGCGGCGCCGTGACGCTCGTCTACCCGCGGGCGGCGCTGCTGGAGTACCAGGGCGGCCTCGACCCGGTGCTGCAGAAGCGCATCGGTCCGGGAGCACGCGCACGCCCGGTCGACGTCGCGGGCGCGCGCGGGCTCTTCATCACCGGCGTGCGTGAGATCGACGTGCTCGACCGCGACCGCCACGTGCTGCAGGCCACGCGCAGCATCGCGCGCGCGGACGTGCTCGTCTGGCAGCGCGGCGGCGTCGCCTTCCGGCTCGAGACGCGCGACGGGCTGCGCCGCGCGCTCGCGATTGCGCGGTCGATCGGCTGACGTAGGGTCGCGCGGTCCCGGCCGCGCGCCGCACATGACCCGCCGCGACCGCCTCGCCGCCGGCCTGGCGGCGCTCGCGCTGATCGTCGCGACGAGCACGATCGTCAAGCCGGGGACGGGCTCGACGTGCTCGTCCCGAGCGAGCCGCTGCTCGCGACGCTCGCGGTCACCGGCGCCGTGTGCGCGTTGCGGACGCCGGTGCGCGTACGCGCGGCGCACGCGTGGGCGACGCTCGGCGTCCTGCTGCTCGCGCAGTCGGCGTCGCTGCTCGTCGATGCCGAGAACCCGCGCCCGTTTCACCGGCCGCTGTCCTCGTCGCCGGGCTGGACGGTCGGCGCGATGCGCGCGCAGATGCGCCGGCTCGTTGCGGCGGCGCGGCGCTGCCCGCCGGGCGCGGGCTACGACGGCCCGCCGCTGGTCGCGTTCATCGCCCGCCGACGCGGCCGGCCGACCAGCCCGACGCGTTCATCATCAGCCGCGCTGCGATGCACGCGGCGGTGCTGCGGGCGACGCTCGCCGACGGCCCGCGCTGTCGCTGACGCGCGATCTTGGTGCGCCTGCCGGCCGCGGACGGCTCGGCGGCGGGTCGCAGGGGTAGGAGCTCCGGCGATGCGCCGACTGCTGCAGGCCGCACGCCCCGACGGGCTCGCGCTCGTCCTGCTCGCGCTCGCGGGGGCCGGCGTGCTCATCGCGGGCTTGCAGCATGCGCGCCTGTTTCACCGCGGTTACGCGGAGGTCGAGGTCGTCGGCGCGCTGTTTCTCATGAACGCGATCGGCTCGATGGCCGTCGTGCTCGCGCTCGTCTTCGACCGCGTGTGGCTGTTCTGCCTCGGTGCGGTGTCGATCTGCCTGCCGTCGCTCGTGTCGATTGCGATCTCGCACTCGTCGGTCGGGTTCCTCGGCTTCCGCGAGGGCGGCTATGACCTCGACGCGCGGGTGATCGTCGCCGCCGAGACCGCGGCCGTCGTGTTCGCGCTGATCGGAGCGGCCGTCGCGATCCGCGGGCGCTCGCGGGGCGGCGCCGCCACGGCGGTGGTGCGCGCGCCGCTGGCGGCCGTCGTCGTGGTCGCGATGGGCTGCGCGATCGTCGGCATCGGGATGGGATCGGCGCCGGCGGAGGGCGAGCCGGTGCCCGGCGGCGCGGCGGTCGCGGCCTCGCGCGAGCGGATCGCCGCCGCCGGCGCGAGCGCGCGCCGTGGCCGCGAGCTGTTCGCCGACCAGGGCTGCGACCGCTGCCACTCGATCGCCGCGATCGGCGCCGGCGGCAAGCTCGGCCCGCGTCTGGACGCGCTCGACGAGCACCTCGACGACAACGCCAGGAGCATCGAGGATCCGCGCGACGAGATCGTCGACGGATATCCCGGCAAGCTCATGCCGACGGACTTCGACGAGCGCCTTGGCAAGGCCGACCTGCGCGCTCTAGCGACGCTCGTGACGGCGGCTTCCGGCGGCGAGCGCGAGGGGGGGAAGGGTGCGGGTGGCGGGCGCGCACGTGGCAGCGGGCGCGGGCGCGGGCGCGGCAGGGGCGGGAACGGGGAGGATTGACGGGCCGTCCGAGCAGACGGCGTGTGTATGGTATGCGCATGGCTCGGGTCAACATCACGATCCCGGACGAGCTGCTCGAACGGGCGAGGGCGGCGGGCGTGAACGTCTCGCGCGCCGCAGCTTCAGCCCTGAGCGAGGAGCTCGACCGTCGCGCCAGGAGCGTGGCGCTGGACAGCTACCTGGGAGAGCTCGACGTCGCGCTGGGCCCGGTCAGCCCCGAGGACGAGGCGGCCGCGCGCGAATGGGCCGACCGCGCGTTCGGCCCGCTGGCGGCGGACGTCCCCGCGCAGCGCGCCTCGTGACGCTCGTGCTCGACGCCGGCGGGCTCAACGCGCTCGCCGGGCAGCGAGCTCGGCTGCACGAGCTGCGCCGCCGGGGCCTGTGGCCGGCGCAGGTGCCGGCGGTGGTCCTGACCGAATCGTTGACGGGCGATCATCGCCGGGACTTTCACGTCAACCGGCTGCTGCGGGCCTGCCAGGTACGGGACGTCGACGAGCTGCACGCGCGCGAGGCTGCGCGTCTGCGAACCGCCACGGGCCGTCCTGGGAGCATCTCGGCCGTGGACGCCGTCGTCGTGGCGCTCGCCGCGGCGGGACCGGACGGCGTAGTGGTCACGACCGATCCGGTGGATCTGCGTGCGCTCGCCCAGAACACGGCGCTGCCGGTGTCGATCGTCGCGACGTAGCTCGGCGGCGAACGCGCCGCCGGCGGCGCGCGCCCGGCAGCGCTCAGGCCAGCAGCGCCGACTCGCGCGCGGCCGGCGGCTGTCGAGGCAACCCGAGGATGACCAATGAGCCGCGTAGGCTGCCGCTGTGCTCACATCCCTGCACGTGCGCAACTTCAAGCGATTCGACGACGTCGAGATCGAGCTTGGAAACCCGGTGCTGTTCGTCGGACCGAACGATGCCGGCAAGACCTCAGCGCTCCAGACGTTGATCCTGTGGGACCTGGGGCTGCGCCGTTGGATCGAGAAGCGCGGGGGCAAGACCGCTCCAGAGCGCCGACCCGGGGTGACGATCAACCGGCGGGACCTCACCGGCGTTCCGGCCCCAACCGCTCGCCTGCTGTGGCGCGACCTGCGTGTACGTGACACCTCGCGTGACACGAACGGGCGGCAGCGCACCGACAACGTTCGGATCGACATCCAAGTCGACGGCGTCACCGACGCTGTGAGCTGGAGCTGCGGACTGGAGTTCGACTACACGAGCGAGGAGAGCTTCGTCTGCCGGCCGCTTCGACTCGGCGATCGTTCTGACGCTCCGAGAATGCCGGTGCCAGACCAAGCGCGAGCCGTTCGCGTGGCGTGTCTGGCCCCGTTGTCCGGCCTGGTGGCAAACGAGCCGAGGCTCGAGATCGGTGCGATCAACGTTCGCATCGGAGAGGGGCGCACCGCGGAGGTCCTGAGGAACCTCTGTCATCAGGTTCTCGAGCTCTCCGACGGAGAAGCACTCTGGGCACGCTTGTCCGAGCGGATCAGGGCGTTGTTCGGCGTCGAGCTATCGCGTCCGACCTTGCTCGCCGAGCGTGGTGAGATCGAGATGAGCTACATCCATCGCGGGACGGAGTTGGATCTCTCGTCGTCGGGACGAGGGATGCAGCAAACGCTCCTGCTGCTGTCGTTTCTGGCGTTGAACCCGGGCGCGGTCGTGCTGCTGGACGAACCCGACGCGCATTTGGAGATTCTGCGCCAGCGTCAGACGTACCAGGTCCTGAGCGAGGCGTCGGTGGAGCAGGGCAGCCAGATCGTGGTCGCAAGCCACTCCGCGGTCCTGCTGAACGAAGCCGCCGATCGGGATGTCGTGGTGGCGTTCGTCGGTGTGCCGCACCGCATCGACGATCGAGGCAGTCAGGTGTTGAAATCCCTGCAGGAGATCGGATTCGAGCAGTACTACCAGGCCGAGATCACCGGCTTCGTGCTCTACCTCGAGGGCTCGACGGACCTGGCTGTGCTGCGGGCCTTCGCCCAGAGTCTGGGTCATCCCGCCGCGCAGGTCTTGGAACGTCCCTTCGCCCACTACGTGGGCAACCAGCCGAGCAAGGCCCGTGACCACTTTCGCGGGCTTCGAGAGGCCAAGCCCGATCTCGTTGCCTTCTCGCAGTTCGATCGCCTCGACGTCGGACTCCAAGCCGGCGATGCCCTCGTCGAACGGATGTGGCAGCGGCGCGAGATCGAGAACTACCTGTGCCAACCGGCGACGCTGCTGAGGTTCGCCGAGGACACGGGCGCGTCCGAGTTGGAAGGCTCCCTGTTCGAGTCCGCCGACCGTGACCGCCGACGGACGGCCATGGACGAGAGCATCCGCGATCGCGTTCCGCCCGCGGCTCTCCGGGATCCCGGCGATAGGTTCTGGACCGACGTGAAGGCGAGTGATGAGCTGCTGGACCCGGTGTTCGCGTCGTTCTACGAGCGCCTTGGGATTCCGAACCTGATGCGCAAGACGGGTTATCACCGTCTCGCGAGGTTTGTCAGCCCAGCGGACCTCAGCCCCGAGGTGCACGCGGCGCTCGATGCGCTGTTAGCTGCATGCGCACGGGCGGTGCCGGCCGGTCACTGATCGAGATGAGTACACACCGGCCGCTCATCTGCTCTCAACTCAGATCAGACGCGATCGGCCGCGCAGGTAGGGGCGGGACTCAGCTCACGCCGCGCCGGCGAACGCTCGCGGCGTTGGCGCGGGCTCGCGCGGGCGCGGGAGCGCGTACGCGGGCGGGCAGATCTCGAGGTAGTGCGTGAACGCCCAGTCGACGAAGCGCGGCGAGTTCATCATCCGCAGCCCGAGCGGCAGCAGCCGCGTCGGCGTCACGCGCCCGACGAGGTGCTGCACGCGCAGCATCCAGCGGTACGCCCACAGGTGGTCGTGCGAGAACGCGCCGTAGCGCTCCAGCGCCTGCCCGCGCGTCTGGCGCCCCTCGATCACGTCGCGCAGCTCGCGCCCCAGGGCGATGCCGAAGTAGAACGCCGGGCGGATGCCCTCGGCCGTCGTCGGCAGGCAGTGACCGGCGCTGTCGCCGACGAAGAAGACGCCGTCCTCGACCGCCGGTCGCAGCTCGTGCGGGATCCAGTTGCCCTGCCAGCGCTCCGCCGGCACGCCGATGTCCGCCGCCAGCTGCAGCGTCGGCTCCTTGACGTGGTCGCGCGGGTCGAACGAGCCGACGCCGACGCGCAGCTCGCCGCCTGCCGGAAACGACCACGAGTAGCCGCGCTTGACGTACTTCGGGTCGATCCACAGCTCGAGGTCGTCACCGCCGGCGTGCGGGTGGATCTCCAGTCCGCGCGACAGCCGCGCGTCTGGCGGCTGGACGTTCGCGCCCGCCCCGAGGACGCGCCGCCAGCCGAGGCCGTCGACGATCAGCGGTGCGCGCAGGTCGCCGCGGTCGGTGTGCACCGTGAACCCGGTCCGGCCGGACACCTTCGCAGTCTCGAACGCGCACGAGCCCTCCGACTGCGCGCGCAGCAGCGCGCAGATGCGCCGGTAGTCGAACGTCGAGAACGTCCACGGGAGCTTCCAGCGCAGCGAGCGTCCGGGCACGTGGATGACGAGGTCCGAGAAGGTCTGCTGCACGGCGCCCATCAGGTCGAGGTGCTCGAGCCACTCCGTCGGCGCCGCGCAGGCGCTCGTCTGGCGCTCGCCGACCTCGTAGCGATCGATCATCAACACGCGCGCGCCGCTGCCGTGCAGCTCGCGCGCGACCGTCAGGCCGGCGAAGCTCGCGCCGCAGATGAGGACGTCGTAGTC
>JAWVGK010000449.1:0-6568 GCA_033855155.1 Solirubrobacteraceae bacterium
GGCGCTCAGCCCGGGCCGCTGAAGTCCCAGTCGGGCTCCTCGCCGGGCACCGGCTCGTAGACGCAGTAGGTGCCCGTGCGGATCACGCTGTCGAGGCTGCGCCCGAGCGCCGGGTCGTGGTCGGCGATCCGCTTGAGCGCGGTGCGGATCGCGCGCGTGACGTTCACGCGTGCGCGCTCGGCGTCCGAGCCGGTCTTGCGGTCGCGGCCGCCGAGCCCCACGGCGCCGGCGAGCTCGCGCGCGAGGAAGCCGAGCTCCTCGCGCGCACGGGCCGCGCGCTCGGGGTCGTTGAAGGACTCGGCCTCCTCGATCTCCTCCTGCAGCTCGACCACGCGACCGCGGTAGGCGGCCTTCGCCTGCACGTCGAGCACGGGCCCGGCGTCGCTGCCGCCGCGGCCGCGCACCTCCATCCCCGACGCGATCGCGACCGACGCGCTCGCGCCGCGCGCCTGCGGCCCGGCGACGAGATCCAGCGCGTGGAACTCGACGTGCGCGGCGGCGAGCAGCCGCGCGATGTGCGTCAGGCCCTTCGCGTGGCGCAGCTGGATCTGCGCTCCCGGCGGGCCGATCGTCCAGATGTCGCCGCGGCGGTAGAAGGCGGTCGGCTGCGAGCCCGCCGGTGCGAGCACGGGGGCCGCGGCGACCGGCGCGCCGGTGCCGGCGTTCCCGGGCGCGAGCACGGCCGCAGGGCCGCGCCCCGCCGGCGCCTCCTGCTCGGCTGGCGCCGCGACGGCGTGCCAGCGCACGAGCAGCCCCTGCAGGCCCATGCGCCGTGCGGCCTCGATGCCGTCGCTGCGCAGCACGGCGACGAGCGCGCCCGCGCCGCCCGCGCGCTGGAGCACGTCGGCGAGCTCGAGCCGGATCGCGGCCGCGAGCGGCTCCGCGCCCCAGCGCCGCGCGGTCTCGAGCGCCAGCTCGTACTGCTCGATCGCCTCGTCGTGGGAGCCCGCGGTCGCGGCCGCCATGGCGACGAAGCGCGACACCGGTCCCAGGCAGATCGCGCCGCGGCCGGTGATGACGGCGCGGTCGGCGTACGGCGCCAGCAGCGCGCCGAGCTCGGCGCTGCGCTCGGCGTCGCCGAGGCGCTCGCCGACGCGCACGAGCAGCGCGACCGTCGAGCTCCACTCGCCGTCGCGCGGAACCTCCGCCAGCCCGCCCGCGCACAGACCCTCGAACGCGCGCCGCGCGGCGTCCAGCCGCCCGAGCGCCGCCAGCGCGAAGGCCGCGGCAGCGCGCCACACCGGCGCTGCCGGATAGCGGCGCGCGAACTCCTCCAGGCTCTGCTCGACCTCGCCGAGGCGATCCTGGTCGGCGCGCAGCGCGAACAGCTGCACGGCATACAGCTGCGCGGCGTTCTGCGCCTGCGCGCCGCGGCCGATCGCGAACGCCTCGCCGGCGAAGCGCTCGGCGTCCAGCAAGCGCCCGTCGAGCATCGCGCGGTTGGCCTGATACAGCGGCACCTGCCAGAGGTGCAGCGGGTCGCGCAGCTCGTCGGCCAGGCGCGCGTGGATCGCGAGCTCGATGTCGGCGCCGACCCAGTCGCCGAGCTCCATGAGGCTGACGATGCGCCAGTCGTGCCCGCGCAGCACGAGCTCGCGATCGCGCGCCTCCTCGCCGAGCGCGACGACGTCGGTCGCGATCTGCAGGCGCTGCAGGGACTTCTCCGGCCCCCACAGCGTCAGGAAGCGCGAGCTGAGCGTCGAGGCGATCGCCGCGCGGTCGCCGATTCGCCGTGCCATCGCGACGGCCTGCTCCGACAGCCGCGCACGCTCCTCGGCGCGGTCGGAGAAGTACAGCTCGGTCGCGGCACGGCCGAGCACGCGCGCCTTCAACGACGAGTCCTCGTCGCCGAGCGCCTCGCGCGCCTCCTGCAGCAGGCCGATCAGCGTGTCGTCGACGAGCCCGAACTCGAAGCCGCCCATGCCGGCGCCGTAGCCGAGCGCGGCGCGCGCGAGCCGGTCGGGCGACGACAGGCGCCGCGCGAGGCCGGCGGCGCGCAGGAACGTCTCGCGCGCGTTGCGCGCGTTGCCGGCGCGGCTCTGCGCGGTGCCCAGCGCGAGCAGCAGGTCGCAACGGCGCGGCACGTCGGCGCGGTCCTGCAGCCCGAACGCCTGCAGGGCGCGCTCGAAGTGGTCCGAAGCCTCCTCGTAGGCGACGAGCGACAGTGCGCGCTCGCCCGCGCGCACGCAGTAGTCGATCGCCTTGACGAGCTCGCCCGCGGTCGCCGCGACGAAGAAGTGGTGCGCGAGCTCGGCGACGTGCGGTTCCGGATCGGCGCCGTAGAGCTCCTCGAGCGCGTGGCCGACGGCGCGGTGCAGCAGGCCGCGGCGCTGCGGGCCGAGGTCGTCGTAGAGCGCTTCGCGGATGAGGCCGTGCGAGAAGCCGTAGGCGCCGATCGGCGCTGGTCGCTCGACGATGACGCCGGCGTCGACGGCCTCGCTGAGCGCGGCGTCGAGATCCTCGGCATCGAGCTCGCAGACGCGCTGCAGCGTGTCGAAGCGAAACTCGCGGCCGATCACCGACGCGGTCGCCAGCAGGATCCGCGCGCGGTCGGGCAGCGGGGCGAGGCGATGGCGGATCGTCTCGCGAACGCCGTCGGGGATCCGCAGCCCCAGCACCTGCGCCTCGCTGTCGAGGTGGCCCTCGGCGCTCAGCAGGCGCACGACCTCGTCGACGAAGAACGGGTTGCCCTCCGTCGCGGCGTGGATCGCGCGCACGACGCGATCGGACGGGCGGTGGCCGGCGACGCGCTCGACGACCTCGGCGACGTCGCGCTCGCGCAGGCCGCGCAGCGGCAGGCGCTGGCCATGGCGGATGATGTCGCCGAGCGCGCCGGCGAGCTGGGAGTCCAGCCGCGCCTCGGCCTCGCGGTAGGTCCCGATGACGAGGATCGGCGAGTCGCGCAGGTGCACCGCGAGGAACGCCAGCAGCAGCAGCGACGGCTGGTCGGCGCCGTGCAGGTCGTCGAGGACGAGCACCAGCGGGCCCTGCGCGGCGGCGGCGCGCAACAGCGACGTGACGGCGTCGAAGACCTGAAAGCGCGCGGCGGCGGAGTCGTCGGGGTCGGGCGCGGCCTCCGCGACCGCGCGCGGGTCGGGAGCGGGCAGCAGGTCGGGCATGAGCTGCGTCAGGCGCCGCCCGACCTCCGGGCCGAGCGCGTCGAGCGTCGCGCCGACGTCGCGCTCGGCCACGAGGCGGCGCAGGATCCGCAGCCACGGCCAGTAGGTGGGCGCGCCGCCGCCGTCCCAGGCGCGGCCCCACAGCACGAGCGCGCCGCCCGCGACCGCCTCGGCGCCGATCTCGTCGGCGAGCGCCGTCTTGCCGACGCCGGGGTCGCCGGAGACCATGAACAGCGCGCCGCGGCCGGTCAGCGCGCCGCCGAGGCCGTGGCGCAACTCCGCAAGCTCGCGCTCGCGTCCGACAAGCCTCCCTCTCGCGTGCGACACCAACTGGATTCTAGGGCCGTCCGATCGTCGGCCGGCGGGTTCGCCCGACTTACCTGTTGAAGATCTCGACGGGCTTGCGCACCCAGATGTACTTCGACTTGCTCGTCGCGCGCTTGTAGGTCTTGTTCGTGTCGAACTGCAGCACCCAGCGGCCGCGCTCGGCGGTGAAGGGGAACAGGTGGCGGTGGCGCGTCGAGCGGATCTTGCCGCACGTGCCGACCGCCCTTCCAAGCCGCACGTCGCGGCGCGCCTTGCCGCGCGGCGAGACGTAGTGCAGGTAGACCGACGGCTCGCGGCGCAGCAGCCCGAAGCCGTTGACCGAGAAGCGCACCTTGAGCGTCTTCGGGTCGCCGGTATCGGGCGTGAAGTCGGCGAAGATCTTCGTCGTGCGATACGTCGTCGTCGCCGTGTTCAGGGCGGAGTCGATGCCCTTCAGCGTGAAGACCTGCTCGCGCACGTCACGCCCGAGCTCCGGCGCGGCGAACTTGCGCTGGAAGGCGCCGGCGGGGTCGGTGTCGGCGGTGCCGAACGGCGCGTCGTCCTGCGAGATCGCGACCGGCGCGGTCGGTGCGAAGGCGGTGCCGCCGACGACCACGTCCTGGGTCTCCTGGTAGCAGGGCAGGTCGGTCGCGAGCACCGCCGCGCGCGCGGCGGGCGCCGTGGCGGGGGCGGCGGCGAGCGTCAGGAGCAGGGCGGGAAGGCGTCGCATCGGTCGAAGGTATCCGATCGTCCCCGGCCGGTGCGCGGGTCGCCTGCGCATCGGTGCGAACGCGTTCACGCCGCGCCCGTCGATGGGATACAACCGTGCCACCGCAAGCCAGAGCACCGACCCGATGGAGCCGCCATGCCGACGTATCTCATGCTCTCGACGCTGACGTCCGAGGGCGTTCAGACGGTGAAGAACAACCCGCAGCGCATCAAGGAGGTCAACCGCGAGGTCGAGCAGCTCGGCGCGACCGTCAAGGCGCAGTGGGCGACGCTCGGGCGCTTCGACTTCATCAGCGTCGTAGAGGCGCCCGACGACATCACGATGGCGCGCGTGTCGATGGAGCTCAGCTCGCGCGGGACGTCGATGTACGAGACGCTGCCGGCGTTCCCGGTCGACGACTTCATCGCGGCGTTGTAGGTGCGGATCCTGGTCGTCGGGGCGGGCGGGCGCGAGCATGCGCTCGTGCGGGCGCTGGCGCGCTCTGCGGCCAAGCCGCAGATCCTGTGCGCACCGGGCAACCCGGGGATCGCGGCGGACGCGCAGCTCGTCGACGTCGCGGTCGACGACGTGCCCGGGCTCGTCGCCGCGGCTGCCGCGTGCGACCTCGTCGTGGTCGGGCCGGAGGTGCCGCTGGTCGCGGGGCTCGTGGATGCGCTGGCCGATGCCGGGATCGCGGCGTTCGGCCCGAGCGCCGCGGCCGCGCGCCTGGAGGGCTCGAAGACGTACGCCAAGCAGGTCATGGCGGCGGCGGGAGTGCCGACCGCGGCGTGGAACGCGGTCGACGACGTCGAGGCCGGGATGGCGGCGATCTCGGCCTATCCGGTCGTCTTGAAGTTCGACGGCCTGGCGGCCGGCAAGGGCGTCGTGATCGCCGCCGGCGCGGACGAGGCGCGTGCGACGCTCGAGGACTTCCTCGTCGCGCGGCGCTTCGGCCCGGGGCAGGTCGTCGTCGAGGAGTGCCTCGTCGGGGAGGAGCTGTCGCTGCTGGCGCTGTGCGACGGCGAGCGGGCGGTCGCGATGGCGCCGGCACAGGACTACAAGCGGATCTTCGAGGGCGACCGGGGCCCGAACACCGGCGGGATGGGGTCCTACTCGCCCGTGCCCGGCGTCGGCCCCGAGCGCGCGGAGGAGATCGCCGCGCTCGTGCACCAGCCGATCGTCGACGAGCTGCGCGCGCGCGGGACCCCGTTTCACGGCGTGCTGTACGCCGGCATCATGCTGACGGCCGACGGACCGAAGGTGCTCGAGTACAACGTGCGCTTCGGCGATCCGGAGACGCAGGCCGTGCTGCCGCGGATGCGCTCGGACCTGGTCGCGGTGCTGCTCGCCGCGACCGTCCCGGGGGGCCTCGCCGACGTGCGGTTGCAATGGCTCAACGACTGGGCCGTGACGGTCGTGCTCGCGAGCGCGGGCTACCCCGCGTCGGCGTCGACCGGCGACGCGATCTCGGGCCTGCAGGACGTGCCCGAGCTCGTCGAGGTGACGCACGCGGGAACGGCGCTGGACGCCGACGGGTCGCTGGTGACGGCGGGCGGGCGGGTGCTGAACGTCACCGCGCTCGCGCCGACGGCCGCGGCCGCGCGCGACGCGGCGTACGCCGCCGCGGGCGCGATCGAGTTCGAGGGCCGCCAGATGCGCGGCGACATCGCGCTGCGGGCGGTGCAGCGGGGGTAGCCGGCGCGGCCGCGGGCCGGAGCGGTGCGCTACGCGACGAAGGCTGGACCTCGCGCGGAGATCGCCTGACGTTCACCCTCAGGGAACCGACAGGCCGAGCATCCGGCCGCTGAAGGCGAGGTCGAGCACACCACTGCCGGCAAGATGATTTGAACAGCTGCTGTCACCGCGAAAGACAGCGCCGCTCTGCGCATCGTCACCCGTTCGGGAAACTCCGTCTGGCCTCACACTCGATGTGCTCGGCTGGGAGAGCGCGACTCAGACGTACCACGGACGTGTTAGATCCTGCACTTCAGGACCGGGCCCATCCAGTTCCCGATGCCCCGCAGGACGTATGCGTCGCGACTCGCGGAGTAGCGGAACAGCGCGCTCAGCCCCCGAATCGTGCTCGCGCTGACCTCACGTCTTCGTCGACGAGTCCTCTCCATGTGATTAGTGTACGCCCCAACCGTGGAACGCCTGACACGGTACATGAAACTTTTTTACGAGATCACTGCCGCGCATCGAATCCAGCGAAAGCACCTGTTTCTTGAACTTCATCTGAACGTCATCCGGAGAATCCGTGGCAGGTCGGCCTGGGAGCCGTAGGCCACTCATCCTGGCGTCTGTGCTCTGGCGCGCGTCGAAGCTGACGAACGGCACAGCGGCCCTCCGAGCCGCCGCGAGATGCAGCGCATCGAGCGTGCGGGCCGTTGAGCCGGCCCACATCGCCTTATCCTGCTGGCCGAGCGAATCGACG
>JAWVGK010000450.1:0-3077 GCA_033855155.1 Solirubrobacteraceae bacterium
GCTGCGAGCACGGCGCGGTGACGCAGGTCGGCGTCCTCGCTGACGGGTTCGCGACTGCGAGCCGTTCCACCACCGCACTCCGGGCAACACCCCTCGGAGCACTGGTAGGGCCACCAGTTCATGACGCATTCTGAGCAGTAGTAGGTCATCGGTTCGTCCTCTATGGATATAGAGCGGTTATCGGCAATTTTGAGACGATGTGTGACGAGAACGACACAACCACCGTCCAGGATGCGGAGGCCCGCGCTCGACCGGATGGCAGGCGCAGATCGCCACGTCGCGCGCTTGTGTCGCCGATTCTGCTGCGCCGATCCGGAATCCGACGAGCCGGCTGGCGTCGATCTGCGCGACGGGCTGACCGTGTACGAGGAGCTGTCGTTGTTTCGCATCGCGCGCGGCGGCCTGACACGTTGCCCACCGCCCACGCTCGACGGAGCGCGTTACAGCGTCTTACGTGGCACGCGCACGGCCGTTCTCGGCGCGACTGGACCCGGCGGTGCTCGACCGGCTGGAACGCCGTGTCGCGCGCGTGGGACTCAACAAGTCGCGCCTTGCCGAGCGCTATCTCGATGAGGGGATGCGGATGGAGGACCACCCGGGCGTGGTGTTCCGAGACGGTCCGAGCGGCCGGCGCGCCGGCCTGGCCGGCGGTCCCGACGTCTGGGAGGTCATCGCGGCGATCCGCACGAGCGGACTCGAGGGCGACGCGGCGCTCGTCGCGGCCGCCGAGTGGGGCAGCCTGACGGCGATGCAGGTCCGTGCCGCCGCTCGCTACTACGGCGAGTACCGCGAGGAGATCGACGAGCGGATCCGCCGCCACGTCGAGGAGGCCGATGCCGCCGAAGAGCAGTGGCGTCGTGAGCGCGACGCCTTGGCGTGAGGCTCCTGCTCGACGAGATGCTGCCGGCCGTGATCGCGCAGCAGTTGCGCAACCGTGGCCATGAGGTTCTCGCCGTGGACGAGATTCTCGAGCTCCGCGGCCTCCCCGACGACGAGTTGTTCGAGCACGCCCAGCGTGACGCGCGAACGATCGTCACGTACAACCGCGACGACTTCCTCACACTCGACAACCGCTACCGCCACGCAGGCCGCGACCACCACGGCGTCGTCATCCTGAACCCACGGCGCTTCGCCCAGGGCAACCAGACCATCGGCGCGCTCGTGACCTCGCTGGAAGCCGTCGTCGCAGCCGAGCCATCGTACCGCGGCTTCATCCACTGGCTCGGATGATGCGCGGGTACGCGCGGCCGCGCAGCGGCCGCCGATCGCGACGTCGAGGGTGGCGCCCCGACGGCCCCGGCGACGCCGCGGGCGACGACGCGCTCGAGCGCTCCGAGGCGCGGCCATGAGCGACCACGGGCACCATCGTTGACGTGCGCGGGCCGCTGCGGTCGCCGGAGTCCGGGCGCCGGTGGCCAAGGCCGGCGGCCGGACTCGGGCGACGCAGCACCGCACGATCGCGGGCTTGACGCCAAGCATCACGGCACCGGAGCGTGGAACTGCGACGCGAGCTCTACGAGCACGTGCGAGACGTGCTCCTCGCGGCGCGCGAGCCGACCGAGGCGAGGCGACCACCGTCCAAGATGCGAGGCCCGCGCTCGACCGGATGGCAGGCGCCGACCGCGCCTCCGCGCTCGCGCCACGCGCCCGCGCACGCGAGGATGTCGCGATGCCCACCCGCGAAGACGGCCGCGAGGCGCCGCGATGAGCACGGGCCCGGACGCCGTCGTCATCGGCTCGGGTCCCAACGGGCTCGTCGCCGCGATCACGCTCGCGCGCGGTGGGCGCTCGGTGCTCGTCGTCGAGGCGGCGCCGCGGCTGGGCGGCGCGCTGGCGACCGAGGAGCTGACGCTGCCGGGCTTCGCGCACGACGTCTTCTCGGCGGTGCACCCGGCCGCCGTCGCCTCGCCGGTGCTCGCCGAGCTCGAGCTCGAGCGCTACGGCCTGCGCTGGATCCACCCCGAGCTCGCGATGGCGCACCCGCTGCCCGGGCGCCGAGCCGCCGTGCTGTCGCGCGACCTGTCGCGCACGCGCACGAACCTCGACGCGCTGAGCCACGGCGACGGCGCCCGCTGGCAGGCGCTCGTCGAGCCGCTGCTGCGCCACTGGAACGCGGTGCGCGCGACGATGCTGTCGGGCTTCCCGCCGCTCGGCGGCGCGGCGAAGCTCCTCGCAGCGCTCGGCGTGCGCGAGTCGCTGGAGTTCGCCCGGCTGCTGCTGCTGTCGGCCGACGCGCTCGCGGGCGAGCTCTTCCGCGGCGACGCGGCCGCCTGGCTGTACGGCTCGGCGCTGCACGCCGATGCGCCGCTGGACGCCGCCGGCAGCGCGATCGCCGGCCTGTGGCTGAACCTGCTCGGCCATCGCGTCGGCTGGCCGAGCGCCGAGGGCGGCGCCGGCCGCGTCGCCGCCGCGCTCGTCGACTGCCTGCACGAGCTCGGCGGCCAGACGCGCACGTCGGCGCGCGCCGAGCGCATCCTCGCGCGGCGCGGGCGCGTGACGGGCGTGCGCCTCGCCGGCGGTGACGTGGTCGCGGCGAGGACGGTGATCGCGACGACGACCGCGCACGGCCTCGTCGAGCTCGCCGGCGACGCCCTCGGCGACGCCTACCTGCGCCGCCTCGCGCGCTTTCGCCACGGGCCGCAGACGGTCAAGGTCGACTGGGCGCTGGGCGCGCCGATCCCGTGGTCCAGCGACGACGCGCGCCGCGCCGGCACGCTGCACGTCGGCGGCACGGTCGGCGAGCTGCGCGCGGCGTTGCACGAGATCGCCTCCGGCCGCCTGCCCGAGCAGCCGTTCCTGCTCTGCGGCCAGCAGTCGATCGCCGACCCGACGCGCGCGCCGGCCGGGATGCACACCGCATGGGCCTACACCCACCCGCCGGCGGGCGTCGACTGGGCTCGTGCCGGCGAGGGCTTCGCCGACGCGATCGAGCGTCAGATCGAGCGCTTCGCGCCCGGCTTCCGCGAGCGGATCCTGGCCCGCCACGTGCTCACGCCGGCCGACCTGCAACGGCGCAACGCGAACCTCGTCGGCGGCGACGTCGGCGCCGGCAGCCTCGCGCTCGACCAGATCGTCTT
>JAWVGK010000451.1:0-9353 GCA_033855155.1 Solirubrobacteraceae bacterium
GGGTTGACGCCGTCGAAGGCGCCGAGGCCGAAGGTCTGCAGCTTGCGGCTGAAGGGCAGGAAGCTCGGCGGGCTGGCGGTGATGGTGAAGTTGCCGGCCGCGTCCGCGGTCGCCGACGTCAGGAAGACCGGGGTCGGGCTGTTGAGCGTCGCGGTCTTCAACGTGACGAGCGCGCCGGGCGTGAAGCCCGCGCCGGTGATCCTCTGGTTGGCGACGATGCCGGTCGCCGACAGCACGCACGGCGACGTCGCGACGGTCGCCGCGTCGCCCGGCCCCGCGAGCACGAGCACGGCGGCCGCCGACGACGCGGCGGCGAGGATGCGGCGGGAAGCGGTCATGCAGGCTCCCAGTGCCCCTCGCCGGTGCGGTCTAAGCCTGAATTAAGGCAGATCGGGCGATCGCGCGATCGTCGCGTAGCGGCCGCGGAAGTACACGAGCGGATCGCCGTCGCCCTCGCGGCCCATCCCGATGACCTCGCCGATCCCGATGACGTGGTCGCCGCCGGGCAGCAGCTCGCGCACCTCGCACGCGATCCAGGCCAGCGCCGTGTCGAGCACCGGCACGCCATGGGCCTCGGAGTGCGTGACGCTCTCGAACTTCTCGCGCCCGACGCGCTTGGAGGCGAAGACGGCCGCCAGCTCGCGATCGCCGTCGCGCAGGACGTTGACGGCGAAGCGCCGCGAGGCGCGCACGACGTCGAGCGTGCGCGAGCCGCGGTCGAAGCAGACGAGCAGCAGCAGCGGGTCCAGCGACAGCGACGCGACGGCGTTCGTCGTCATGCCGGCCGGCCCGTCGGGGCCGGTCGCCGTGACGATCGTCACGCCCGTCGCGAAGAGGCCGATCGTGTCGCGGTAGGCGCGCTGGCGTTCGCCCGGCGCCGGCGTCACAGCGGTGGGCCCTCGATGACGAGCTCGCCGTACTGGCCGAGGTCGTCGTGGTTGGCGATCGTGCAGACGAGGCGGTACGTGCCCCGCTTCAGCCTGACCTTGATCGGCTCGGCGACCGCGCCCGGCTGCATGCTCGTCACGCGCCCGCCGACGACGTCCTGCGGCTTGTCGCCGACCTTCCTCGGCGGGGTCTGGATCGCGAGGTTGTGCGTCAGGCGGCCGGTGTTGCGCGCGACGATCTTGATCAGCCCGGGCCGCGCCGAGATGTTCTGCGGCACGATGCGGTACTCGTCGAGCGAGATGCGCAGGATCGGCCGATCGATGCGCACGCGCTCCCCCTCGCCACACCCGGCGAGCGCGATCGCGACGGCCGCCAGGCAGCCGAGCGTGAGGTGGGAGCGGGACATCGCGTGGGCCATTGTTCCGTATGATCTGCGCCGCCCATGGCCCGCCGCTTTCTGACCGTCGCATGCCTCCTCCTCGCGGCGCTCCTCTCGGCCGGCTGCGGATCGCATGGCGTCGACGTCGCGAAGACCAGCCCGCAACGCACCGGGGCGGTGCTGTTCGCCGAGCGCTGCGGCTCCTGCCACACGCTCGGCGTCGCCGGCACGCAGGGCTCCTCGACGAACGTCCGCGACAAGGAGAACGTCGACGGCCCGAACTTCGACACGCGCAAGGAGTCCGTTCCCGACGTGATCTACGCGATCGAGAACGGCGGCTTCTCCGGCGCGATCATGCCCGAGAACATCGCCACCGGCGAGGAGAAGCGCCAGATCGCGCAGTTCCTCGCGAAGTACGCCGGCAGCAAGTCCAAGACGAAGTCGCAGACGCCCGCCGGGGGCACCGGCAAGGGCGGAAGCTCCGACCTCACGCCGGAGGAAAAGCCTCAATGAGGCCCCGCCGGGCGGGCGGCTAGCCGCGGGCGGCTGCGCCGTGCTCGACCTGAGGCTGATCCGCCGCGAGCCCGACGCGGTTCGCGCGGCGCTCGCGCGGCGCGGGCCCGAGCTGGTCCAGCGCATCGACAGCGTCGTCGAGCTCGACGCCGCCTGGCGCGAGGCGACGCAGTCCGCCGAGGCGCTGCGCGCCGAGCAGAAGGCGGCCTCCGAGGCGGTCGCGGCGGGCAAGCGTCAGGGGCACGACGTGCAGCCGCAGCTCGAGCGCCTGAAGCAGCTCTCGGGCGACGTCAAGGCGCACGGCGAGCGCGCAAGGCTCGCCGAGCAGCAGCTGCAGGAGCTGCTCGCGACGCTGCCCAACCTGCCCGACCCGACCGCCGCTGAGCCCGACGACGAGGTCGTGCGCGTCGTCGGCGACGCCTCGAAGACCGGCCGCGACCACCTCGAGCTCGCGGGCGAGCGGATCGACATGGAGCGCGCGGCGCGGCTGTCGGGCGCGCGCTTCGCGTACCTGCGCGGCGATCTCGTGATGCTCGAGCTGGCGCTCGTGCAGTGGTCGCTGGCGAAGCTGCGCGGCCACGGCTTCGAGCCCGTCATCCCGCCGGTGCTCGTGCGCGAGCACGCGCTGTTCGGCACGGGCTACTTCCCCGACACCGAGCAGCAGATCTACCACCTGCCCGCCGACGACCTGTACCTCGTCGGCACGAGCGAGGTCGCGCTCGCGTCGCTGCACGCCGGCGAGATCCTCGACGCCGCCGAGCTGCCGCTGCGCTACGCCGGCTTCTCGCCGTGCTTCCGACGTGAGGCGGGGGCCGCCGGCAAGGACACGCGCGGCATCTTCCGCGTGCACCAGTTCGACAAGGTCGAGATGTTCTCGTTCGTCGAGCCCGCTCGCAGCGCCGAGGAGCACGAGCGGCTGCTGGCGATCGAGGAGGAGATCTTCGGCGAGCTCGGCGTGCCCTACCGCGTCGTGAACATCGCCGTCGACGACCTCGGCGCGAGCGCGGCGAAGAAGTACGACATCGAGGCGTGGCTGCCGGGCCAGGGCCGCTACGCGGAGGTGACCTCGACGTCCAACACGACGGACTTCCAGGCCCGCCGGCTGGAGATCCGGATGCGCCGCGACGGCGCCAGGCCGGAGACGCTGCACACGCTCAACGGCACCGCCGTCGCCGTCGGCCGCACGCTCATCGCGCTGCTGGAGAACGGCCAGCGCGACGACGGGTCGATCGCCCTGCCGGCGGTGCTCGAGCCCTACGGCGCGCCCGCGGAGCTGCCGTCCGCGGGGTGAGCGGGGCCCGCTTCGACGTGCGCGAAGGCGGCGGGACGCTCGGCGAAGATGTCGAACGTCTCGTCGAGGTTCGTGATCTGAAACAGCCGCAGGACGGTGGGGTTCGCGCACACGATCGCCAGCGCGCCGTGCAGCTGGTTGAGGCGCCGGAGGGCGTTGAGCAGCACGCTGAGGCCGGTCGAGTCGATGAACTCGACGCCGCTGAGGTCGAGCACCATCGCCGCGTGGCCGTCGTCGATCGCCGCCTGCAGGCACTGCGCGAAGCGCGGCGCCGTCGTGACGTGGATCTCGCCGCGGACGTTCATGACGTGCGTGCCGGAGATCGCGGTCTCCTCGTGCAGCTCGAAATGCGGGATCACCGGGGACACGAGCCAATCAGACTCTGCTCGCGGACCGGTGTCAATGCGTCGGTTGCACGTCGTCGTGCGGTCGGCCGCACCCGCCCGCCGCTCTACGATCTGGCCGTGGCCTCCGACGCGGACGAGCAGCTGACGATCGACGAGCTCGCGCGTCGCATCGGGATGACCGTGCGCAACATCCGCGCGCACCAGTCGCGCGGGCTGCTGCCCCCGCCGCAGGTGCGCGGGCGCACCGGCTACTACGGCCCCGACCACGTCGCGCGGCTCGAGCTCATCCAGGAGCTGCAGGCGGACGGCTTCAACCTCGACCTCATCCGCCGCCTGCTCGAGGGCGCCGGCGGCTCGAGCCACGAGGTGCTGCGCTTCAAGCACGCGCTCGCGCGGCCGTTCGTCTCCGACGAGGTGCCGCGACCGGTCAACCTGCTGGCGCTCGCCGAGGAGTGGGGCACGACCGACCTGACGCTGCTGGACCGCGCGCTGAAGGTCGGGCTCGTGCGCCAGCGCCACGACGGCGGCTTCGAGCTGACGAGCCCGCGCCTCGTCGAGCACGGTCGCGAGCTCGCGAAGCTCGGCGTGCCGCTGGAGCGCTCGCTGGACGTCATCGGCCATGTGCGCGAGCAGGCCGACCGCATCGCCGAGGTGTTCGTCCAGCTGTTCCTCGACGCCGTCTGGTCGCCGTTCGAGCAGTCCGGCCAGCCGCGCGAGCGCTGGCCCGACGTGCAGGAGGCGCTCGAGCGCCTGCACCCGCTGGCGGCCGAGTCGGTCGTGGCGGTCTTCGGCCTGGCGATGAGCGACGCCGTCGAGCGCGAGTTCGGCCGCACGATCGAGCGCCTCGCCAGCGAGCGCGCGGCGGCCGAGCCGGCCGAGCCCGCGGCGCCGGTCGAGTCCGCCGCGCCCGCGGCGCCTGTCGAGCCGGCCGAGCCGGTCGAGCCGATCGAGGTCGCGCCAGCCGAGTCCGCGGCGCCGGTCGAGTCCGCGGCGCCGGTCGCGCCCGCGGCGCCGGTCGAGCCCGCCGCGCCTGCTCCGGCGCGGCACACCTAGCCCCGTGCCCCCGACGCTGACGCGTGCGCAGCTCAACCGCGCGACGCTCGCGCGCCAGCTGCTGCTCGAGCGCGAGCCCATGTCCGCCGTCGCCGCGGTCGAGCGCCTCGCGGGGATGCAGGCGCAGGAGCCCAAGCACCCGTTCGTCGGGCTGTGGACGCGCCTCGAGGGCTTCGATCGCGAGCAGCTGCTGCGCGCGCTGACCGACCGCGAGGTCGTCCGCGCGACACTCATGCGCTCGACGCTGCACCTCATGAGCGCCGCCGACTACGCGGCCGTGCGGATGGCGCTGCAGCCCAGCACGTCGGTCGCGCTGCGCGTGCTCGGGGCGCGCTCGCAGGGGCTGGACCTCGACGCAGTGCTGCCCGCGGCGGCCGAGCTGCTGCGCGACGCGCCGCTGACGTTCGACGAGATCCGCGCGAGCCTGCAGGAGCGGTTCCCCGACGTCAACGACCGCGCGCTCGGCTACGCGGTGCGCACGCTCGTGCCGCTCGTGATGGTGCCCGGCTCCGACGAGCGCTGGGGCTTCGCGCGCGTCGCGCGGTTCACGCCCGCCGAGCGCTGGCTCGGCGAGCCGCTGGCCCCCGAGAACCGCGAGGCGCTCGTCACGCGCTACCTGCGCGCGTTCGGGCCGGCGAGCGCCAAGGACGCGCAGGTCTGGTCGGGCGTCGGCGGCCTGAAGGCCGTGCTCGGCGGCATGCGCGAACGCCTCGACGTCTTCGCCGACGAGCGCGGGCGTGAGCTCTTCGACCTGCCCGACGCGCCGCGCCCGGACGCCGACGTGCCCGCGCCGGTGCGCCTGCTGGGCGAGTTCGACAACCTCGTGCTCGCCCACGACGACCGCACGCGCGTGATCGCCGACGAGCACCGCCCGCTCGTGACGACGAAGAACCTGCGCGTCAAGGCGACGTTCCTCGTCGACGGCGCCGTCGCGGGAACCTGGAGCGTCGCCGTCAAGCGGCGCCTTGCGACGCTCGAGCTCGCGCCGTTCGGGCGCCTGGCCAAGCGTGCGCGCACGCAGCTCGAGCGCGAGGGCGAGGCGCTGCTGCGCTTCGTCGAGCCAGACGCCAAGGGCTGGGACGTGCGGGTCGCCGAAGCGCGGTAGCCGGCGCACGATGCCGCGCCTCGTGGCCCGCGCCGAGTCCAGCTCGCGGATCCCGCCCGGTGCGGCGGACTGCCCGTCCTCACTCCGGGTAGCCGTTGACCTGCACGAGCCGGAAGCCCTCGGTCAGCAGCTCGTTGAACGCCTGTTGGTACTGGTCGGAGGTGAGCCCGTGGCGGGCCGCCCACGCCGGCCCCGCCGTCCGCTCGAAGATCGCCGCGTAGCGATCCTGCCCCCCGACGCTGTAGCCGCTCACGCGCACCGGCCGGAAGCCCTGGCGGACGAAGTCGTCGAAGGCCTGCTGGTACTGCTGCGAGGTCAGGCCGTGTCGCGCCGCCCATGAGCGGCCGTCGTTCTGCTCGAAGATCGCCGCGTAGAAGTCCTGGCCGCCGATGCCGTAGCCGCTGACGTCGACGAGCCGGAAGCCCTGGCGGACGTGCTCGTCGAACGTCTGCTGGTACTGGGCGGCGGTGAGCCCATGGCGCGCGGACCACGAGCGGCCGTCGTTCTGCTGGAAGATCGCCGCGTAGCGCGCCTCGCCGCCGACCTCGTAGCCGCTGACGTCGACGAGCCGGAAGCCCTTGCGAACGTGCTCGTCGAACGCCTTCTGGTACTGGTCGGAGGTCAGCCCATGTCGCGCCGCCCAGGAACGGCCGTCGTTCTGTTCCCAGATCGCGGCGTAGAAGTCCTGCCCGTCGATGCCGTATCCGCTGACGTCGACGAGCCGGAAGCCCCGGCTGACGAGGTCGTCAAACGCCGCCTGGTACTGGGCCGAGCTGAGCCCGTGGCGAGCATGCCACGACGGCCCGGGGCGCTGCTCCCAGATGCCGGCATACCGTGGGCTCTGGCGGGTGCCCTGCACGGGGCTCGCCAGCGAGCAGACGAAGCCGTCCCCGTCGGCCTGGCAGAAGCCGCTGAAGAGCACGAACCTGACGGTCGCGTTGTCGCCTCCACCGCCGACGTGCGCGATCGAGAAGCCGCTGTCGGTCGCGTCCTGGGCCTTCGGAGAGACGCTCTCGTCGTAGGAGTTCGAACCGACGAACGGGTTGTCCCAGTGCAGCGCGAGCTCACCGAGGCCGTTGCCGTCGACGTCCTCGAGCGCGTAGGTCACGCGGCCCTCGGTGCCCGTGAGAAACCCGTCGGACTCGGACTCCCACTCCGCCTTGTTGCCGATCAGCAGCGGTGGCTCGTCCTTCCAGATGCCGTGGTCCAGTTCGGCCTTGGTGCGCCTCAAGTTGAAGGACCCGGCCTGGTTCTCGAACACGACATGGGTCGACCTCGAAGCCATCTGAAACTACCTCCAAACCGGGAACGGGACGCGACGGCGATTCGACGCTAGACGACGCCCCGCGAGGACTGGGTGATCCTCCGCACAGATCGCGAAGCGCGGTCCGAAACCCCAGTCAGGCGCTCGCGGCGCCGTGCCCGAGCACGAGCCGGCGCAGGCGGTCGTCGTCGGGCTCGGCGGGGTCGGTCGTCGCGACGAAGTCGCGCAGCAGCGCGCTGAAGGCGCTGGGGTCGTCGTGGTGGGGGAAGTGCCCGGCGCCCTCGAAGATCTCCAGGCGGCTGCCCGGCATCTGCGCGTGGGCGCGGATGCCATGGCGCGCCGGGATGATCTGGTCGCGGTCGCCCCACACCAGCAGCGTCGGGACGGCCTGCGACAGGTAGAGGCGGTCCGAGGCGTCGATGCGCTGGCCGCCGGAGTCGATCACCGAGCGCGCGGTGTGCACGAACGCCCGCCGCGTGTCGACGTCCTGCAGCGACGCGAAGCCCGTCGCGACCTCGGTCAGCCCGGAGCCGAAGCGCACCCCGATCGCGCTCAAGCCGCGCCCGACGGCACTGCCCGCCCGCACCACCGGCCGCGACGCCAGCAGCGGCAGCACGAGCTCCGATCCCGGCAGCGTCGCGGCGCGCAGCACGGAGCTCACCTCGCGCCCCAGGCCGCCGCTGGACACCAGCACGAGCCGCTCGATGCGCTCGGGGAACTGGTAGGCGAACTGCATCGCGATGCCGCCGCCGAGCGAGTGGCCGACGATCGTCGCACGCCGGTGGCCGAGCGCGACGACGAGGTCGCGCACCAGCGACGCGCCGGCGCCCAGCGAGTAGTCGCCGCGCGGCTTGGCGGACTGCCCGTGCCCGAGCAGGTCGGGCGCGATCACCGTGAAGTGCATGCCCAGCCGCGCGAGCACCGGCTCCCAGCTCGCCGACGAGTTCGTGATGCCGTGCACGAGCACGAGCAGCGGCCCGCTGCCGCACGTGCGGTAGCACAGGCGATGGCCGTGGAGCGTGATCTCGCTGGGGTGGACTATGCGATCTTCATCCCGGAGATCGCCCGCGCGATGACGAGGCGCTGGATCTCCGAGGTGCCCTCGAAGATCGTGTAGATCTTCGCGTCGCGGTGCCAGCGCTCGACGGGGTACTCGCGGGTGTAGCCGTTGCCGCCGAGGATCTGGATCGCCTTCTCGGTCACCGCGACGGCCACCTCGCCGGCCTTGAGCTTGCTCATCGAGCCCTCGGCCGAGGTGAACCGCTGCCCGCTGCGCGCCATCCACGACGCGCGCCAGACGAGCAGCCGGGCGCAGTCGATCTCCATCCGCATGTCCGCCAGCGCGAACGCGATCGACTGGTTCTCGACGATCGCGCGTCCGAACTGCTTGCGCTGGCGCGCGTACTCCAGCGCGTACTCGTAGGCCGCTCGTGCGATGCCGATCGCCTGCGCGCCGACGACCGGGCGCGTCGCCTCGAAGGTCTGCATCGCCGCCTGCGACTTCGATCGCGTCCCCTCGCGAGCGCGGGCGAGGCGCGCGTCGAGCTTGTCCTTGCCGCCGAGCAGCTGGCTGCCCGGCACGCGCACGTCGTCGAGGAAGACGTCGGCGGTGTGCGACGCGCGGATGCCGTGCTTCTTGACCTTCGTGCCCTGCGTCAGCCCGGGCGTGCTCTCGCCGATGACGAACGCCGCCTGGCCGCGCGAGCCGAGCTCGCGGTCGACGCTCGCGACGACGACGTGGACGGCGGCGATACCGCCGTTGGTGGCCCACGCCTTCTGGCCGTTGAGCACCCACTCGTCCTTGGGCGCGTCGTAGCGCGCGGTCGTGCGCAGCGCCGAGACGTCGGATCCGGCATCGGGCTCGGAGACGCAGAACGACGCGACCTTGACGTCGTCGGGCGTGCCGAAGCACTGCGGGATCCACTCGCCCATCTGCTCGGGCGTGCCGGAGCCGAAGATGCTCGCGGCCGCCAGCGCGGTGCCCATGATCGACATGCCGATGCCGGCGTCGCCCCAGAACAGCTCCTCGTTGACGATCGGCATCGTCAGGCCGGTCGGGTCGGCCCAGAACTGGGCGAAGCCCTCGAAGCCGTAGAGGCCGATCTTCGCGGCCTCCTGGATGATCGGCCATGGCGTCTGCTCGCGCTCGTCCCACTCCGAGCCGGCCGGACGCACGACGCCGGCGGCGAAGCCGTGCACCCACTCGCGCAGGTCGACCTGGTCCTGGGAGAGCTCGAGCGAGAAGCTGGCCTGTGCGCTGTCGGTCTGCGCGCCGTCGGCGGTGGTGGACATCGGTGCAGATTAATGCAGCGGCGGCCCGGCGGCGGCGGTCGGCTCGGCGAGCTCGCGCAGGCATCCGGGACACAGGCAGCCGTCGAACTCGGCGGCCAGCTGTGCCTGGCGGGCCGGCGTCAGCGTCAGCTCGGCGCACCAGCAGGAGCCGGTCGCGAGCGCGCAGCCGAAGGCCGCGCGGCAGCGCGGGCAGCGCGTGGTCGCCGGGCCCGCGAGCGCCA
>JAWVGK010000452.1:0-6392 GCA_033855155.1 Solirubrobacteraceae bacterium
CGAAGCGCTCCCTCGCGGCGGCCGCGCGCCCGTCGTGGAAGCTGCTCGGACTGGCCGGCATGGCCGGCGTCGCGGCAACCGGCGTCGTCGTCGCGCGCAACCGCCGCGCGCAGCGCGACGTCGAGCCCGGCGAGCTGCGCGAGCGCCTGCACGAGCGCCTCGCGGCGATCGACGCCGAGCAGCCGCCGCGCCCCGCCGAGCCGGCGCCGTAGGGCCGCGCTGGCGCGGAGCAGGCGCATCTAGACGCCGCTGGACGCACGTCTACAGCTTTCTGGACAGATGCCGAATACAGACCTGTGCTGACAGCTTCGGGGACACCCTCATTCCAGACTCACCAGACGATGGCGCCCGTGGCGGGCGTGACGCCTCCGCCGCAGGACGGCTCCTCCTACCGATTCCTCAGCGATGTGATCGTGGCGCGCGGCTTCGTCGAGCCGGCCGCGATGAAGGGCGCTCTGCAGGCGTCGCTGTCGGGGCGCAGCCTGACCGAGCTGCTCGTCGAGCGCGGCGCGATCGACGAGCTCGACCTTGCTCGCGCGGTCGCCGAGCATCACCGTCTCGACCACGTCGACCTCGACGTCTTCGCGATCGACGGCGAGGCGGCGACGCTCGTCGACGCCGCCACGGCGAGGCGCCTCGGCGCGCTCCCGATCGCGTTTCACCCTGACGGCGCGCTCGTCGTCGCCGTGCACGACCCCAACGACCTGCCGGCGCTGCGCGAGATCGGCCGGCTCGCCGATCGCGCGATCCAGCCCGCGGTCGCGTCGCGCTCGCAGGTCGACGCCGCGATCGACGCGCTGCACCCGTCGGCGCCGCCGCCACCGCTCGCCTTCGAAGGCGACGCGGTCGCACGGGAGAAGCACCTGCGTGCGGTGCGCGCGGACGGCGCGCCCACCGCGTCGACGCACCCGGCCGACCTGCTGCGGCCGGCGCCGCTCGCTCCGCAGATGCACAGCGAGAACGAGGACCGCGCACGCGCCGCGGAGGAGCTCGCCCGCATCGCGCAGGCGCGCGCCGCGGCCGCCGACGCGCGCGCGGCCGAGGCCGAGAACATGATCGCCGGCGCCAACGCGCGCGCCGAGGGCCTGATGGCGGCCGCCACGGCGGCCAACGAGGCGCTCGCCCGCCTGGTCGGCAACTGCGAGCTGCTCGAGCGCGAGGCGACGGCGCGCGAGGGCGAGATGCAGGCCCTGCGCAGCGAGCTGAAGTCCGAGCGCGCCGAGCGCGTGCGCCTCGAGCAGCAGTCGCGCGAGCCGCTGGCGAGCGACGAGCTGCTGGCGCTGCACGTCCGCATCGCCGAGCTCGAGCGCGAGCTCGACGAGGCGCGGGCGCTCGCCCAGGCGCCACCGCCGACAGCCGACGCGCCGCCGCGGGCGGCCGAGTCCTACCCGCCGCCTGCGGCCGAGGTCCCCGCGCCGGCGCCCGCGGAGGCCTTCGCGGCGGCGCCCGCGGAAGCCTTCGCGCCAACGCCCGCGGAAGCCTTCGCGGCGCCGCCCGCGGAAGCCTTCGCGCCAGCGCCCGGGGAAGCCTTCGCGCCAGCGCCCGGGGAAGCCTTCGCGCCGCAGGTCGCCCAGGCGTCGGTCGTCGAGCCGCCGGCCGCCGAGCAGCCGCAGGCCGCCGCGCCGCGATCCGAGCTGACGATCGACATCCTCGGCGAGCCGGGCGTGCCGTACGTGTCGGCGCTGGCGCCGATGCCGCCGGTCGCGGCAGCGGCCGTCGCCAAGGCGAAGACCACGAAGTCCGCCGCCAAGGCGCGCGGACTGCGCCGGCTGATCGGCGCGCTGAAGCGTGGCTGACCGCCGGCCGCGGTCGCAGCCGGCTCGTCGGAGACCCGGCGAGGACGTCGGAGGGAGCTCAGCGGTGTTCTGGAGGGTCCGCCGCTGAAGGACACGCGCGTCGCGCGTCCGCGCGCGCCAAGGCCTGATCGAGTGCTGCCTCGATCACCACGGTCCAGGTCGCGTAACCCTTGGCCGAGGGGTGAAACCCATCGGCCGCGAACAGCGACCGGTCGGCGCGAAAGCGCCGGCCGGTGCGCCGCGCGATCGGCGCCAGCACGAGCCGGCGGTCGCGCACGACATCCTCGAGCGCATCGTTGAGGCGCCGCGTGCGCCAGCCGGCGAGCGCGCGCAGCGGCTGCGCCAGGCGCGGCGCCGAGCCGACGTCGGGTGACGCCGTGACGACGATCGCGACGTCGCAGCGCGCCGCCCGCAGGCCGTCGGCGATCCGGTGCAGGTCCTCGGCGACCGCGCCGAGGCGCGTCAGGCCGATGACGTCGTTGGCGCCCGCGGCGACGAGCACGACCTCCGGCCGCAGCTGCATCGCGGCCGGCAGCTGGTCGCGGCGCACGTCGCCCATGCGCGCGCCGGAGACGGCGAGGTTCGTGAGCGTCACGCGCCGGCGCGCCGTGGCCGCGAGGCGGCGCGCGCTCACGACCGCGATGCCGCGCTCGTACGGCGCGCCGCGGCCGGTCGCGGTGCTGTCGCCGAGCACGACGTAGTGCAGCGCCGGCCGCCGCCCGTGGCCGAACGCCCGCGGCGCCTGCGACGGCGCGCGGTAGCCCTCGTCGGGCACGGTTCGGCTCGCGATCAGCGCCTCGATCGCCAGCAGCGCGATCAGCGCGACGGCGCCCAGAAGCAGCACGCGGGCGAGCGTGCGCAGCGCCCTCACGCCCGCGCCCCGCGGCGCGCGACTGCGCGCGTGAGCGCTTCGAGCACGAGCAGCATCGCGAGCCCGAGCAACGCCGCGGCCAGCACGTACCACGGCCACGGCCCGAGCGGATCGAGAACCGAGCCGCTCGCCGGCTTGCGGCGCAGGAACATGTAGTTGCCGCCGGTCGCGAGGCAGCCGACCGCCGCGAGCACGGCAAAGGCGGCGGTCAGACCGTAGACGCGCAACGCCGCGCGGCGGCGCGGGACGTGGCGCAGGCCGAGCACGAGCAGGCATGCGGCGACGATCGCGCCGCCGTGCGTGACGAAGTACGTGAAGTACAGGACGTCGGGGAACGTGTCGGCGATGTCCGGCGTCAGCACGGCCTGCAGCGTCGCGGTCAGCCCCCAGAACCACACGAGCTCGGTCAGCAGGCCCCGCCGCGGGCGCCACAGCGCCGCGATCGCGACGATCGTGACGGCGTCGCTGAGCTGCAACGGGAGGTTGACCTGGGCGCGCCACTCGCCGCGCGCGACGTACGTGACCTGCTCGCCGACGAACGCGGCGAGCATCAGCAGCGCCAGGATGCGGGCGAGCGCGGCCGCGTGACGCGGCGCCAGGCGGCGCGCGAGCAGCGCCAGCGCCGGCGCGGCGACCCCCGTGACCGCGATCGCGGCGATGTGCTCGGGCGAGAAGAGCCGCATGCCGCGCGATCGTGACACGCGGCCCGCGCGCCGCGGCCGCGCGCGCTCGCCCGCCTGCCGCGGCGCGCGCGCCTCGGCCCGGCTCGCGCCTTGCCTCCGCCTGGGTTGCTCCGGGTCGCTGCTTCAGGGACCACTAGGCTTTCGGGCATGTGCCGAAACATCCGCCCGCTGTACAACTTCGAGCCGCCCGCGACCCCCGACGAGGTGCGCGACGCGGCGCTGCAGTACGTCCGCAAGATCAGCGGCTTCACGAAGCCGTCCGCCGCCAACGCCGAGGCCTTCGAGCGCGCCGTCGCGGCCGTCGAGGAGGCGTCGGCGCGGCTGCTCGGCGAGCTCGTGACGAACGCGCCGCAGAAGAACCGCGAGGTCGAGGCCGCGAAGGCGCGGGCGCGGCGGGCTGCGCGCGAGGCGGCGTAGGGGCGCGGACGGGCGCGGCGGGCGGCGCGCGAGGCCGCGTAGGGACGGGCCGCCACGGCGGCCACCCAGGTACGCGAGACGCCCGTCGAGGAGCTCCCCGACGAGACGATCGCCTTCACGATGCCGAGCCGCTCCTGCCCGCCCGACGAGCGCGGTCACGACGCCTGGCAGCGCTTCGGCGGCCTCGATCCCGGCTGGCAGCGGGTGCAGGCGATCGTCGACTTCGTCCACGGCCACCTCGAGTGGGTGTCGGGCGCGTCGAACCCGTGGACGACGGCCGCCGACGCCTACCGCTCGGGCCAGGGCGAATGCCGCGACTTCGCGCACCTCGCGATCACGTTCTGGTGCGCGCTGAACATCCCGGCGCGCTACGTGTTCGGCTACATCCCGGAGGTCGACTGCCCGCCGCTGACCGAGCCGACGGACTTCGCCGCCTGGCTCGAGGCGTACGTCGGCGGGCGTTGGCAGACCTTCGACGCGCGCAACAACATCCCCCGCACGGGTCGCGTGGTCGTCGGCCGCGGGCGCGATGCCGTCGACTTGGCGCTGATCACGTCGTCGGTCCGCTGACGCTGACGGGCTTCGAGGTTCGCGCGGCGCAGTGCGAAACACACACCTCCGTCCTCGGGCGCTGACCCAAATTGGCGCCGTGTGGCTGTGCGGCCCGTCCGGGCTTGTGGCGCGGGTTCGTGCGGGTACATCTCATAGAGTTGGAATTATGTTAAGTGCACTGGTAGTGTCAGTCCATGCTTGGAAGCCTTTGATGGTTGCGAGAAAACAAGCGCGACCGTCGTCGGCGGCTGCCGCCGCTCGCCTGCGAGCAGCCCGCGCATACGCGGTGGCGCACTTGGCGCCGCCGGGCGACGAGGGGCTGAGCTTCTTCGCGCCGCGGCGCATCGCGGTGTTCGTGATCGCCGCCGCGGCGTTCGGCGCGCTGTACCTCGCGCGCAGCGGCGGCGCGGCCGTCGCCGACGCGGTCGTGCTGATGTTCGTCGTGCCGATCGCGATCCTCGCGCTGGAGTTCGGCCTGCGCGGCGGCCTCGCGGGCGCGGTCGTCGCGATCGCGCTGCTCGCGACCTGGGACGCGTCGGTCGGCGGCGCGATCGCGCCGCTCGGCTACCTCGTCCGCTCGCTGACGTTCCTGCTGCTCGGCGTGGGGATCGGCCGCGTCGTCGAGGTCCACCAGCGCCTCGAGAAGGAGCTGCTGCGCGCGCACGACATGTCGCTGCACATGATCGCCACGGCGGACCTCGCCGGCGTCTTTCGCAGTCTGAACCCGGCCTGGGAACACACGCTCGGCGTGCCGCGCGATGCGCTGCTGGGGCAGCCGGTGATCGACTTCATCCATCCCGAAGACGTCGTCGCGACGAATGCCGCAACCGCGCAGGTCATGAGCAGCGACGTGTTGAACTTCAGAAACCGCTTCCGCGACGCCGACGGCAACTATCGCTGGCTGGAGTGGAACGCCCACGCCGAGCTCGCCCAGGGCGTCATCTACATCACCGCGCGCGACCTCACTCTCCAATACCAGGCCGAGGTGCTGCTCGCCAACCACGCCGAGACGCTCGAGCTGCAGGTCGCGCAACGCACCGCCGACCTCGACCGCGAGCGGCTGCACACGCTGCGGCGCCTCGCGCTGGCGGCCGAGTTTCGCGACGACGACACCAAGCAGCACACCGATCGCGTCGGCGCGCTGGCCGCGGCGATCGCGGGGCAGCTCGGGCTGCCGGCCGCGCGGGTCGCGCAGATCGGCGAGGCGGCTCCCCTGCACGACGTCGGCAAGATCGGGATCTGCGACGCGATCCTGCTCAAGCCGGGGCGTCTGACGGTGCCGGAGCTCGCCGAGATGCACAGGCACGCGCAGATCGGCGCCGCGATCATGTCGGGCAGCGACTTCGCGCTCCTGCAGCTCGCCTCCCTGATCGCGCTCACGCACCACGAGCGCTGGGACGGGACGGGGTACCCGGGCGGGCTCGCTGGCGACGCGATCCCGATCGCCGGCCGCATCGTGGCCGTCGCCGACGTGTTCGACGCGTTGACGCACGCCCGACCGTACAAGGACGCGTGGTCGACGGCGCGGGCGCTGCTGTGCATCCACGAGGGCGCCGGCACGCACTTCGATCCCGACGTCGTGGCGGCGTTCGAGCGCCTGCACCCGCTCGCGCGCCTGAACGCGGTCGCGGGCGCGGCGCCGCGTGGCGGCTCGTAGACGCGGGTGCCTCGCGGGACTTCCCGGCTGGTCGTGGGCGCGGGCGTCGCGCCGATCGCGAGCCGCCCGCCAGCGGAGGGGGCGGGATTCGAACCCGCGGTCCGGGGTTACCGGACTCCGGTTTTCAAGACCGGTGCATTCGTCCGCTCTGCCACCCCTCCGATGCCGCCACCGTAGCGCGTGCCGCACGCGCGGCATCGCACGCGTCTACACTGCCCGGAGAGAGCTTCTGGGAGAGGTGGCCGAGTGGCTGAAGGCACTCGCCTGCTAAGCGAGTATGGGGCTCAACCCCCATCGCGGGTTCGAATCCCGCCCTCTCCGCTTACACTGCACGACCCATGCGCCCGTAGCTCAGCTGGATAGAGCGTCGGTCTACGGAACCGAAGGTCAGAGGTTCGAATCCTCTCGGGCGCGCT
>JAWVGK010000453.1:0-2726 GCA_033855155.1 Solirubrobacteraceae bacterium
AACTCGACGAGGTTGTCGCGCTTGTCGACGGGCAACTTGGTGAAGGGGGGCATCGGCGCGGTCGGGTTGACGAGCGTGCGCGCGATCGCCTGGCGCGGCAGGCGCCCGCCGATCTGTGACAGGTCGGGTCCCGGCCCGGTGTTGCCGTTCTCGCCGATCTTGTGGCACGCCAGGCAGCCGGACTGCGCGACGACCTGCTTGCCGGCCTCGAACGCGCGCACAGCGTCGGGTCCGTTGGCCATGACGCTCGGCGGCGTTGCCATGTCGATCTGGTTCGGCGAGCCCGCGATCGCCCCCTCGTAGGTCAAGAACGCCATCGCCGCGATCGTGAAGATCGCCGCGGCCATCGCGATCGGCCGGCGCTCGGGCCGGCGCTCGGGGCTGCGGTCGTAGAACGGCAGCAGGAACAGCAGGATCATGCACAGCGTCGGCACGCCGATCGCGGCCAATGGCACGAGCGCCGGCGGCTTGATCACACGCAGGACCTCGAAGAGGAAGTAGAAGTACCACTCCGGCCGCGGCACGTAGGTCGTCGTCGTCGGATCGACCTTCGGGCCGAGCTCGGCGCCGAGGACGATCGACAGCGTGATGATCGACGCCATCACGACGACCGCCATCCACGAGTCCTTGGCGATCGCGTAGGGGAAGAACGGCTTGCCCTGCGACTTCAGGACGGAGTACTCGCGGAGGTATGCCTCCTTCTCGAGCTGGTTCATACGGAGTCCTTGCGCAGCTCGGGGCTGGAGTCCGCGCGAATCCACGGCGGCGCCGTCGTGCCGAGCCGCGCGACGAGGTACAGATGCGCCCCGATCAGGCCCGCGATGATGCCGGGCAGCAACAGCATGTGGATCGCATAGAAGCGCGACAGCGTCGTCACGCCGAACTCCGGCCCTGCGCGCAAGAAGTCCGACAGGTACGGGCCGACGAGCGGACCGGTGCCGTTGATCGCCACGCCGACGGTCGTCGCCCAGTAGGAGCGCTGGTCGAACGGCAGCAGGTAGCCGGTGAAGGACATCATCAGCGTCAGGATCAGCAGCACGACGCCGATCACCCAGTTCAGCTCGCGCGGATACTTGTAGGCGCCGAAGAAGAACGTCCGCGCCATGTGCAGGAAGATCAGGATCACCATGACCGTCGAGCCCCACTTGTGCATGCCGCGCACGAACTCGCCGAGGAAGACCTCGTTGGTCAAGAAGCGCACCGACTCGTAGGCGCGCGTCGCGGACGGGTCGTAGTACATCGCCAGGAAGACGCCGGTCACCGCCTGGGAGAGGAACGCGAACATCGTCGCGGAGCCCAGCGTGTAGAACCAGTTGGTCCCCTTCGGGATCTTGCGGAACATCAGCCAGCGCGCGCCGGCCGACAGCGACGTGCGCTCGTCGAGCCAGTCGATCGTCGAGACGCCCTTCTCCGCGAGCTTCTGCTTGGGCTTCTGCGGGGCGGCGGGGGCGGCCGGATCGGGGCGCTTGGTGCGCGCGCGAGGGCCGGAGGTGGTGGGGAGCTTGGCCATGGCTACGTTCCTGGGATCTTGCGGACGGTCGGGCGGGCGGGGTAGACGTACTGGCCGAGGCCGTCGAGCGGCTGGCCGGGATCGCGCGGCGAGAAGCGCTTGAGTTGGGAGTTCAGGCTGTAGCGCGGGCCGACCTCGACCTCGCCGTTGCGCACGCGCGTGTAGAAGCGGTCCAGCGGGCGGACGGGGGGACCGCCCGCGACCTTGCCCTCGATGTCATACGTGCCGCCGTGGCACGGACAGATGAAGCGCTGGGAGGCCTCGACGTAGCGCACCGGGCAGCCGAGGTGCATGCAGCGATGCGAGATCGCGACGTAGTCGTTGTACTCGTCCTTGACCTCGTGGTCGAGCCGGTCGTTGTACTTGCGCACGTAGACCGTCGACTTGCCGACCTCGCCGATGCCGCGCGAGATCGTCACCGTCCGCGGGACGTACGTGTCGTCGGGGAAGTCGGCGGCCTTGCCGACGCTCTCCCAGTGCGCCTCGCTCTTCTCGAACACCGGCCCGAAGGCCATGCCGAGGGCGGGCAGCGTGAACGCCGCCGTGGCGATGCCGCCGGCGGTGTGCGCGCTCGTGGTCATGAAGCGACGACGGGTCACCGTCTCGCCGTCGTAGGCGCCGGGAATCTCCGCCTCGGCGGTCGTCTTCTTGGTCTTTTTGCGGTCGTCTGGCACGGGCACGGGAATCTACCGACCGCACGCCTTCGACGGCCCCGCGCTGCGAGCGGGAGGGCGTCAGGTCGCGGCAGCGGGCGCGTCGGAGGGCACCCGCGCGGCGTCGCGCAGGGCGTCGGCGGCGTCCGGATCGCCGGCCCGCGCGAGATCCTTGGCGTCGGAGGCGCGCTCGCTGGCGCCCCAGCCGATCGCCGTCGCGCCCGCGTCCCAGGCCGCGCCGGCGAGCGACTCGTCGCCGCCGGCGTGGGCCTGCGCGCTGAGCGCGATGACGTCGGCGAGCTCGGCGATCGCGTTGAGGTCGCCGATCGCCGCCAGGCGCGCGAGCCCGAGCGCGTAGAGCCCGTCGCCGGCGAGCAGCGCCAGGTCGGGGTCCCCGATCGGCAGCGCACGCGGCGTTCCGTAGTGCAGCAGGCAGCCCTCGAGGACCGCCGTGACGGCCAGCTCGACGTCGTCGCGGTGGCCGGCGGCGCGCGGCCCGGACGCGGCGAGCACGGCCGGATCGGGTCCGATGTGGGTCGCCGCGTCCGCCGACCCGGCGGTCG
>JAWVGK010000454.1:0-8736 GCA_033855155.1 Solirubrobacteraceae bacterium
GTGAGGTCGGCCAGCGCGCGGCGGGCGCCGTCCTCGATCAGCTCGCGAGCGCGCGACGGCGCGATCATCCGCGCCGAGGTCGCGCCGAGGCCCTGCTTGACGGCGACCGTCGTCAGCCCGCGACCGAGCAGCGCCTGCGCCTCGGCGCACGCCGCCCCGTCGCCGGTCACGAGCAGTACGGGGCAGCCCCACGTGCCGCACAGGGCGGCGTTGATGGCGGTCTCGCCGACTTCCGTGCCGTTGAACCACAGGCGCTGGTAGTCGCGGCCCGAGACGGTGTGGTTCATGGTGCCGAGCCGCTCGCCCGCGCGCGCGTGCATGCCGACGAACAGCGCGGCGTCGCAGCCCTGCTCGAGGAACTCGGTGTAGCCGGTCCACTCCTCCTGCACGACCCACTCGCAATCGGGGTGCAGGTCCTCGGCGATCAGCGAGTTGAACGTCCACCCGCCGCCCGCCCCGTGGCAGTCCATGACGACGACCTCGGTCGCGCCGGCGGCCTTCGCTCCGCGCACCGCGGCGTTGATCTCCTCGGTGTAGAGCGTCCGCGCCTCGAGGTACATCGGGTCGCCACCGCTGCATTGCTCGGGCTTGACGATCCCCGAGATGCCCTCCATGTCGCTGATGACGTGCACGCGCATCCGACCACCCTAGAACCCGAACGTCCTGCCGGCTGGCGCAGGGCTGTCCGCCCCCAGGGCGAGCGCGAGCCGGAGTTCTTTGGACAGCCAACGGATGACACCGACCGGCGGATCGCGCAGAATCACATCACAACAGCGATCGAGAGCCGGCGACGATGGTCGACGGACGCCCGAGCGCTGCACACCGAAAGGACGACGATGGACGACAGCCAGATGACGCGACCGCGCAGCGGCGACCAATGGATCCCCCGTAGGACGGCGGGACCGTCGATCACCGTGACCGTCGCGGAGCCGACCGCGAACACCCGCCGTGTCCCGTTCGGATTCGGCATCCGCGAGCAGGAGCCCGTCACCGCCGAGGCCGAGTGGGAGGGCAACCCGTCCTGATCGACCGCCCGCGCCGTCACCCGCCGGCGCGTGCTCGCGCGAACGCCCTGCGCACCGCCGCGACCGCCGGCTTCGCCGACCCGTCGTAGCGAAACAGGCCCTTCTCGTTCAACGGCCGCGACAGCACGAGCCCGGGGACCTTCCCGCGCAGCGTGCCGCCGCGAAAGCCTGGCGCGACGGCGTAGTCGCGCAGCACCCAGACGAGCATGCCGGCGACGTCGTCGTCGCGTGCGTAGAAGCCGATCCGCCGCGTCAGCAGGTTCGCCTGGTAGCGCAGGCTGCCCGGCCTCCCCGGCTCGTTGCGACCGTTGCCGTTGGCGCCGAACTCCGTGATGACGATCGGCATGGACGCCAGTGCGCCGCGCATGTGCCGCAGCATCGTGCGCACGCGCGCGTCGAGCTCACGCGCCGGCGCGCCGGCGCCCTCGGCGTTGCCGATGTACTCCGTCAGCCCGACGGCGTCGAGGTGGCTGTAGAGCAGGCCCGGCCGGCGCGGAAGGTGCGTGCCCCAGATGTCCGCGACGACGAGGATGCCCGGCGTGCGCGCGTGCAGCTGCCGCGCGAGGCCGTCGACGTACTCGGCCTGCCCACTCGGATGCCCCTGGCCGGAGACCTCGTTGGCGAGGTTCCAGGCGAGGATCGACGGATGCGCCGCCTCGCGATCGGCGGTCCGCAGCGCGCGCGCCACCGCCAGCGCGCGGCGCCGCGGCGTCTGCGCGGCGAAGCGCCCAGCCTTGTCGAACGGCCCGATCTGCTGCCAGACGAGGATCCCCGCCGCGTCCAGGCGTGACAGCAGCTCGTCCGACAGTGGCAGCTGCGAGCGCACGGTGTTCGCGCCGATCGCCCGCAGCTCGGCGACGATGCGGTCGTGATCGGGAGCCGTCAGCGCGTCGCCGCGGCCTTCGGCGTCGGGCGGTAGGCCCGCGCCCGCCAGCCGCAGGACGTGCCCGTTGAGCAGCAGGCGCCGACCCTCGCGACGCAGCTCGCGCAGGCCGATCGCCTGGTGCAGCGATGCGGCGCCCGGTCCGGCCGCGAGCGCCAGGCCATACAGCGCCGGGTGGCCCGGCCCCCACAGCGCCGGTCGCGCCACGGCGACCCGGGCCTCGATCCTGCGTCGCTCGCCGGGCTCGAGCGCCACCGCGGCGAACCGCACCGGCAGCCCCTTGCCGCCGGGCGCCGCCAGCGTGCCCGCGACGTCGACGAGCGCCGGCGCGCCGGACGCGCGGTTGTCCGTCACGTCGACGCCGATCGCGACCGTCGCGCCGGGACCGTCGAGCGTCGTGCGCACGGCCGTGAGCCGCAGCGCGACGTCCGCGACGGGCGCCGCCACGACGCGCCAGGCCAGGCCGCCCCAGTTCCACCACGCACGATCGAAGCCGTCGCGCTGCTGGCGCGAGGGCGAGCGCCAGTCCGCGCGCAGCATGACGTCGTGCAGCCCGGCCGCGAGCTGCGCCGGGCACGCGAACGGCTCGTAGGCGCCGGTGTGCTCGCACGCACGGCGCCCGTCGATCCAGACCGTCGCGCGGTGCTGCACGGAGCCGAAGCGCACCTCGTAGCGACCCGCCGGCTTGACGGCGAGCACGCCGCGCCACCAGCCGATCGAGCCCTCGTACCCGCGGCGCGCGCGGGCGCCGGCGAGCGGCGCGGCGTTCGCGACGCCCGGCACGTCGACCGCGGTCATCGCGGGTGGATCGCTGGCCCAGCCGCCCCGCAGCCCGACGTCGTCGGGGTCGGCGCGGTATGTCCAGTCGCCGATGAGCGCCTGGGCGGGCGCGGGTAGCTGCGGCTCGGTGACGGCGGGCGGGTGCGGCGCGGCGGCCGGCTCGAGCGCCGGCTCGAGCGCGCCGATCGCGGGTGCGGGCACGTCCGCGGGCTCGCCGGCAGCGGCATCGGAGTCCGTCGGGCGGCCAGCCATGGTCGCCGCGACGCCGTCGTCGACGGCCGGCTCCTGCGCGCGCGCGGGTGACCACCCGGCGGCCGCGAGGACGATCAGGCAGCCGAGGCTCCAGCGCAGCAACGCGGTGCGTGGCATCGGCGGCGAGTCTACGGACGGGCCGCCGACAGGCGGCCCCGGAAACCGGTTTGTCGAGCGTCGACGGTTCGTTCTCTCGGAGCGCACGAGATGGAGCCTGCCGCGCGCGCGAGGACACCGAGGTTCGCGCGCCTGGGGCGGCGGCATCGCCGCCATCAGCTCGACGGGAACGACGATGACGACGACCTCGCAGACAGCCCGGCCGGCCTCGACGCGGCGACCGGCGGGTTGTGGGCGCTCGTAGGCGGGGGTGTGTGCGCCGCCTCACACAGCCGCTCCGCGGCGCTGTCAGCATCGGACGGGAGGCCACCGCATCGGCAGCGGACCCCGCCGAGGAAATCCGCGCGGTGACAGAGCGACGACCCGCGAATGGAGTGAGATGAGCCCCCAGCCGCCACGGCGCCCGGACGACGAGGCCGCCAGGCCGAAGCCCAAGGACGACGACGAGCTCAAGCGCAAGGAAATCGAGAAGGTCAAGCCGGACAAGGAGCAGCCCGAGAAGCTCAAGCCCGAGAAGGAGGGCAAGCTCGAGGTCAAGGAGATCGAGAAGGTCAAGTCCGACAAGGAGTTCGAGAAGGTCAAGTCCGACAAGGAGCAGCCGGAGAAGCTCAAGCCCGAGAAGGAGGGGAAGCTCGAGGTCAAGGAGATCGAGAAGGTCAAGTCCGACAAGGAGTTCGAGAAGGTCAAGGCCGACAAGGAGCAGCCCGAGAAGATCAAGCCCGAGAAGGAGGGCAAGCTCGAGAGCAAGGAGATCGAGAAGGTCAAGCGCGACGACGAGAAGCCGTTCGAGAAGGTCAAGCGCGACGACGAGAAGCCCTTCGAGAAGGTCAAGCGCGATGACGAGAAGCCCTTCGAGAAGGTCGCGCCCGACAAGCTCGACAAGGAGGTCGCCGAGACCTTCACGCCCGGCGAGGAGACCATCAGCCCCACGGCGGGCCTCGACGCCGGCGAGCTGTTGCGCCACGCCGAGAGCCTCGAGTCGGCCGGCCGCCAGCTACGGCACTTCATCGAGAGCAGCATGCGCCCCGACCTCAGCGAGGGCGCCCTGCGCAACGAGGAGGATCTGCAGGGCGAAGGTGACTGAGCCGGCCCTCGTGCCGCCGGGCGGGTGGCTCGTCCTCTGCTCGGCGGCCGACGCGTCGGCGGTGTGGGCCTACGAGCGGCTGCGGGCGCGAGGACGCGCGCCCGTCGGCCTGCTGTTCGTCGAGGCGCTCGCCGGCTCGGCGGTGCGCTGGGAGCACCGCGTCGGCGCCGGCGGCGCCGCGACCGTGACGCTCACGACCGCCGAAGGGCTGGTCGTCCGCGGCGCCGACCTCGGCGCGGTGCTCAACCGCGTCGCGAGCCCGCCGCTCGCGGCGCTCACGGCGGCGGCCGACGAGGATCGCGAGTACGCGCGCAACGAGCTGTCGGCGTTCGCTGCGAGCTGGCTGCGGGCGCTGTCGGCGACGGTCGTCAACGCGCCCGACCCGCACGGGCTCTGCGGCCGCTGGCGCCGCCCGCTGGAGTGGCGCGCGCTGGCCGCGCAAGCCGGCTTCGCGTGCGCCCCGCTCACGCTCGCGAGCGCCGATCCGGACGGCGTCGACCGCGCCGACGGCGACGCCGGCGAGCCGGGCGCGACGCTGCTCGCCGTCGATGGGCGCATCCTGCACCCGGCGGTGCCCGCGGCCGCGCAGCAGGCGTGCGCGCGGCTGACGCGGCGCTGCGGGACGCGCGTCCTCGGCGTGCGCTTCGAGGGGCCCGACCCGGCGGGCCGCGGCTGGCGCGTGCTCGGCGCCACGCCGTTTCCGGACCTGTCGTTCGCCGGCGAGGCGGGCGTCGCGGCGCTCGAGCAGGCACTCGCGGCGTGATCCTCCTCTGCGGCATCCCGAGCGAGTCCTCGCAGGCGCGCCTCGCGGGCGCGCTCGACGAGCTCGGCGCCGCGTACCGGTTCGTCAACCAGCGCCGCGTGCGCTCCTCGGCGATCCGCCTGGAGCACGACGGCGCGCGCGTCGGCGGCGTGCTCGAGCACGACGGCTGGCGCATCGCGCTCGACGAGGTGACGGGGATCTACCTGCGCTTCATGGACGACCGACGGCTGCCCGAGCTCGCCGGCGAACCCGACGGCTCGCCCGCGCGCCGCGCGAGCCGCGCGTTTCACGACATCGTCGGGCAGTGGGCGGAGATCGCCGACGCATGCGTGATGAACCGCTACGGCGCGATGAGCTCGAACTTCTCCAAGCCGTTTCAGGCGCAGCTCATCGCCGAGCACGGCTTCGCGGTCCCGGAGACGCTCGTGACCAACGACCCCGAGCTGGTGCGGGCGTTCGTCGCCGAGCACGGGCGCGCGATCTACAAGTCGATCTCCAGCGAGCGCTCGATCGTCGAGGTCGTCGGCGAGCGCGACCTCGCCCGGCTCGACGCGATCCGCTGGTGCCCCGTCCAGTTCCAGGCGTTCGTCGCGGGCTTCGACGTGCGCGTGCACACGGTCGGCGAGGAGGTGTTCGCGACGCGGATCGCGAGCGCGGCGACCGACTACCGCTACGCGCACCGCCAGACGGGCGAGAGCGCGACGATGACGCCGTACGAGCTTGGCGACGAGCTGGCGACGCGGTGCGTGCGCCTCGCCGCGGGGCTGGGCCTCGAGCTCGCCGGGATCGACCTGCGCCTGACGCCGGACGGCGAGGCGGTGTGCTTCGAGGTCAACCCGAGCCCGGTCTACTCCTACTACGAGGCGCATACCGGCCAGCCGATGGCGGCGGCGATCGCGCGCTACCTCGCGGGCGTGGCCTGAGCGGCGGAGGTTTCGCGGGCGGCGGCGTTTGCGCTCAGCGCTCAGCGCTGCGCGAACGAGACGTCGCGATCGCGGTCGACCGACCACGTCCCGCGCCGCCACGCGATCTTCGTGCCGTCCGCGAGACGCACCCCGGCGTGCCCGAGCGGCGGCTCGCCCCACAGCGTCGCCTCCAGCGGGCGCTCGCCCTCGGGCGTGTCGCCGAGGCCGGTCGCGACGTGCGCGGCGGGGTAGGTCACGACGATCGCGCCGTCGCGAACCCACACGGGGATCGTGTCGCGCGGTGCCGGCGCCTGCACCTCGCCGCCGCCGCACACGCGCTCGCCCGACCACGCCTCGATCCACGCGCCGCGCGGCAGCGCGACGTCGCGCGAGCGAGCGCCCTCGTCGAGCACCGGCGCGACCCACAGCGACGGTCCGTAGCCGAATGCGTCGGCGATCGTCCAGCCGCGCTCGTCGGACGGATCGCTGAGGTGCAGCGGGCGGATGATCGGCATGCCGCAGCGAGCGGCCGTCGCGGCGGCGGCGCGCACGTAGGGCACGAGGCGCTCGTGCAGCAGCACGTATGAGCGGTAGACGTCCAGCGTGCGGGCGTCGTAGGTCCACGGCTCCTGCACGAGCCGTGCGTGAGCCTGCATCAGCGGCGTGAAGCAGCCGAGCTGCACCCAGCGCACGAGCAGCTCCGCCGGGCAGCGCTCGACGAGACGGTGGCCGAGGTAGCCGCCGACGTCGTGCGACCAGTTCGAGAAGCCGCTCGCCGCCGCCGACAGCGACGCCGCGACGAGCACGCGCAGCGACCAGAAGTCCGACACCTGGTCGCCGCCCCAAAGCATCCCCTGGGCCTGCTGGCCGCTCCAGCCGCTGCGGCCAAAGAGCACGCCGCGGCCGGGGTGGACCTCGTCGAGCGCGCGCTGCATCGACGCGCGGTAGCGCCCGCCGTGCGCCCATGCGGACTGGGCGCCCGTCGTGCCGTCGGCGAAGCGCACGTCGTCGGGGAAGTAGTAGCCCTCGCCGTCGTCGGCCTTGATGCCCTCGACGCCGAGCGCCAGCGCGCGCTTTGCCTGCGATCGCCACCACTGCTCCGCCGCCGGCGACGTGAAGTCGATCGGCGAGCCGGTGCCCATCCACCAGCGTGCGACGAACGGCTCGCCGTCGGCGCCGCGGACGTAGTGCCCGCCGTCGGCCCCCGCGGCGTAGTTGGACGCCGGCGCGGCGTGCAGCGCGCGCGACTGCGCGTCGGGCGGCATCTGGCCGTCGGCGGACTCGACGTTCACCCACGGCGTCACCCACACCACCGTTCGCACGCCGTCGTCGCGGAAGGCGCGCACCATCGCGGTGAAGTCCGGGAACTGGTGCGGGTTGGGCTCCCAGGTGTTGTACTGCGTCTCCCACGGTGAGTCCAGCACGACGGCGTCCAGCGCGATCGCGTTCGCCTGGCAGCCGTGGACGTCCTCCTCGACGTCGCCCTGGTGTGCGTAGACGTCGCGCGACTTCCAGAAGCCGTATCCCCACTCGGCCAGGACGGGCGGCAGCCCGGTCGTTTGCAGGTAGCGTCGCAGCCGCGCCGCCGGCGTCGGGTGGCAGAGCACCACGAGGCGCAGTGGGCCGGCGCTCGCGCGCGCGGAGACGGCGGTCTTCTCGTCGCCGAGATCGAAGCGCATGCCGTTGCCGTGGCCGCGCGCCCAGACGGCATAGCCGCGCGAGGACTGCAGCCACGGCGCGGGCGCGTAGTCGCCCTGCGGCACGCCGCCGTCGGCGAGCAGGTCGGCCGGGCAGTCCGGGCCGGTGTAGGCGCGGTCGGCGCCGAGCTGGATCCGACGGCCGGCGTGGTCGACGCGCAGCGCGTGGCGCGCGCCGAGGCCGGAGAAGTGCTCCTCCGGGCGCCCGTCCCAGTCGGCGGCCAGGCGCAGCGGCGCGCCATCGAGCTCGAGCTCGAGCAGCACCGTCTCGCGGTGCGGCAACGTGATGCGCAGCCGTCCCGTGCGCCCGCCCTCGCAGCGGACCGCGAGCAGCACGCCGTCGGCGAGCGGCTCGGCGACGCTCGCTGCGACGACGCGCTCGGGCAGCGCCAGCTCCTCGCGCGCGATGACGCCCTCGGTGAACTGGATGAACTGGTCGTGCACCTCGCCGTCGGCCGCCCACACGCCGAGGCCGCGGATCAGCCTGCGGCCGTCGCGGCGCACGTCGACGGCGAACGGTCGCTGGGAGATCTCGACGCGCAGCGCTTCGCGCTCGAGCACGAAGGCGCCAGCGACCGTCGCGGTCGTGACCGGCATGGCGGGGAGCTTGCAGGGCGGGGCGCGGATGCGCGAGCGTTTCACACAATCGTCACAACGTCGCACACGTGTATCAGAGATGGATATGCCGGCCTCTAGTTCCCTTGCCAGGCCGTATTTCCAGTCAGCCCAAAGTGGGCAACATCACACAGGGAGAAAACCATGGCGGATCACCCCACCATCCAGCAGGGTTCGAAGGGTCCGGCTGTCAAGCTTGCGCAGCAGCGCCTCACCGCGCGCGGCTACAGCGTCACGGCAGACGGCATCTTCGGACCGCAGACCAAGGCGCAGGTGCGCAGCTACCAGACCGACCGCAGCACCGCGACGGTCGCTCCGCTCACAGCCGACGGGATCGTCGGCCCGAAGACGTGGGCGCGGCTGGACCCGCCGACCATCAAGCGCGGCGCCAAGGGCGCGGCAGTGAAGCTGCTGCAGGAGCGCATCGACGTCTTCGACTTCATCGACAACGTCGCCATCGACGGGGACTTCGGCCCCGCCACGGAGAAGGCGCTGAAGGAGTTCCAGGAGTGGTGGGGTACCCTCACCGTCGACGGAATCGCGGGTCCGCTGACGTGGATCGCGCTCTGGAGCTGATCGAATCGCCGGCCGCGCGTGCTCGCCGGATCTCGGCGA
>JAWVGK010000455.1:0-5143 GCA_033855155.1 Solirubrobacteraceae bacterium
GTGCGCGTCAGCTCGTCGACGCGCTCGGTCAGCTCGCGCTCGCGCGCCGGGTTCAGGCGGTCGCGGAAGACGACCAGCGCGTGGATCGCCAGCGCCATGGCGAGCGCCAGCGCCGGCCAGAACGGCCAGAACGTGCCGCCCGCCAGCGCCCAGACGACGACGAGAAAGCCCACCACGAGGCCGTCGGCCTCGGCGTGGACGCGAACGCTGCGACCGCGCACCGCCGGCGCGTTCAGCGCGCGGTGGATGACGAGGTGGATGCCGAGCAGCCCGCCCGTGCCCAGCCACACCCACGCCGGCCAGAAGTAGCCGCCGCCGCTCGCGGCCCAGATGAGCGCCATCATCAGGCCGACGAGCGCCGTCAGCGCGACGTGCAGCGAGATCGCGACGTGCGGGTCGAAGCGCCGCGCGGGGGTCGCGGCGGTGTGGGTGGTCGTCGACGGCACGCCGTCATCATCGCCGCCGAGCAGCCCCTCGGCGAGCGCGCTCTCCGCGCGCGCCATCACGTGCACCAGCCCAATGGTCAAGAGCGCGATCGGCACGGCGAGCGGCACGGCCGCGAACGCCTCGAGCACGCCGTCGACGTGCCACACGCCGAGGTCCGCGCCGCCGCGCGGCAGCGACCAGGACCACGCCGGCAGCGTCGCGAAGCCCGCGACCAGCAGCACGCCGCCGAGCGCGAGGCAGCCGAACACGAACCCGACCACCGAGTGCAGCACGAGCCAGACGAGGTCGCGCCACGTCTGCGGGTCGCCGAGCGTCGATCCGAGCAGCCCGCGCAGTCCGCGGCCGAGCTCGCGATAGCGCGCGCGCACCGGCCGGCGCAGCAGCCAGGCCGCGTTGCGGCGGTCGAGCTCGGCGGTCCAGCGAAACGCGATCGCGGTGCCCGCCGCCACCGGCAGGCCGACGACGAACACGATCAGCGACAGCGACAGCGTGATGCCGACGACCCAGACGCAGAACGCGAGCGAGCTCGTGACGAGCCCGATCGCGAGATACGCCGTCTCGCGCGCCGCGCGGGCGAGACGGGTGCGGAGCATGCCGGGGGCGCCGGAGGCACTCGATTGCATGCTCCGCACGATCCCACGCCGCGGCGCGCGCGTCATTGGGGCGTTCCACCGTCCGGCACGGGGGTCCGCCCCCGTGCCGTGCGCCCGATCAGGCGGCGGCGACGACCGGCGCCTTCGCGGCGCCGCGGCGCGCCCTGACGGCGGCGGCCTCGATCGGCAGGGGTACGACGAGTACGAGGAAGCCGATGCCGATCAGCAGCAGCGCGGCACCCATGACGAGCGCGAACGTCGACACGCGCTCGGCGAAGTACGAGGTGTTCAGCGCCGTCGCCAGCGCGGTCTCGGTCACCCAGACATTGCGCGCGGCGTTCTCGACCGGCTTGCCGGACTTCGGGTCGATCGCCGCGGCGGTCTTGTCGTCGGTCGGCGTGCCGGTGGCCGTCAGGTAGTGACCCATCTGCGAGTAGACCTGGTCGCCGGTCGCGGCGAGCGCGTGCCGGCGCATGCCGTCGGCGAAGAGCTTCGCCTTGGCGCCGGTGTCGACGGGCTTGTTGGCGATCCGCGAGTCCATGTCCGGCGTGCCGACGATCTGCTCCTGGCGCAGCGCGTCGCGCACCTCCGAGCGACCGCTGACGCCCATGACGCTCGAGCCGACGCCGAACGCGACGAGGACGATGCCCGCGACGATGCCGGCGTACTTCGTGATGGGCTTCATGAGTGCTCCCTGGGGGTGGACGGCGCGGGCCGCCGTCGGTGTCGACCATTCCAGCCGCTGCGCCGGCTCATCACATCCGTGTGCACTACCGCAGGAGCGTGCGTAGTCCCCGCCCGAGCCGCGAGTGCGCCGCTCAGACCGACATCAGCTGCTGCATGCGCCCGCGCTCGAACGTGTCGGTCGCGCCGGCGGCGACGATCCGCCCGACGTCCATGACCGCGTACGTGTCGGCGAGCCGCATCGCGAAGTCGACGTACTGCTCGACGAGCAGGATCGACATCCCGGCCGCCTTGAGGTCGGCGATCGCGTCCTCGATCTCGAGGATGATCGACGGCTGGATGCCCTCCGTCGGCTCGTCGAGCAGCAGCAGGCGCGGGCGCGTCACGAGCGCGCGAGCGATCGCGAGCTGCTGCGCCTCGCCGCCGCTGAGGAAGCCCGCCGGCCGGTCGAGGATCTTGCGCAGCCGCGGAAAGCGCGTGAGCGCGTCCTCAATCGGGTCGCCGCCGGTCTTCTCCGACGCCTCCGCGACGACGCGCAGGTTCTCATACACCGTCAGGTACGCGAACGCCTCGCGGCCCTGCGGGACGTAGGCGATCCCGGCCTTCGTGCGATCGTACGGCGCGCGCTTGGTGATCTCGCGGTGGCCGAGCAGGATCGAGCCGGCCTTCGCCGGCTGCAGCCCGACGATCGTCTGCAGCAGCGTGCTCTTGCCGACGCCGTTGCGGCCCATGAGGCAGCACAGGCCGCCGTCGGGCACCTCCAGCGACACGCCGAAGATCACCTGCGTCGGACCGTAGGCGACCTCGAGGTCCCTGACGGTGAGGATCGGCGGCGGGTCGACGTTCGCGCCGGGGCGCGTCGGCAGGTCGGGGTTCGACGCGAAGCTCACGCCAGCGCCTCCGCGGCGCCGCGCGCGTCGCGCGGGCGCCCGAGGTAGACCTCGCGCACGGTCTCGTTGCGCTGGACCTCGGCGACCGTGCCCTCCGTCAGGATCTTGCCCTCGTGCATGACCGTGACCTTGTGCGCGAAGCGGCGCACGAAGTCCATGTCGTGCTCGACGACGAGCACCGTGGTGTCCTGCTGCGCGATCGTCGTGATGAGCTCGCCGGTGCGCAGGCGCTCCGTCTCGGTCATGCCGGCGACCGGCTCGTCGAGCAGCAGCAACCGCGGGCGCTGGACGAGCACCATCGCGACCTCCAGCCACTGCTTCTGGCCGTGCGACAGCGACCCCGCCGGATCGTCGCGCCGGGCGGTGAGATCGACCGACCCCAGCGCCTCGGCGACCTCGTCGGAGATCCCACGCCGGCGGCGCAGCAGCGACCGGAACGCCATCCGAAATGACGCCGCGACATCGACGTTCTCGAGCACCGTCAGCTCGTCGAAGACCGACGGCTTCTGGAACGTGCGGCCGATCCCCGCGCGCACGATCGCGTGCTCCGAGCGGCCGACGAGCTCCTCGCCGGCGAACATGATCGAGCCGCTCGTCGGCCGCACGAGGTTCGTGATCGAGTCGATCAGCGTCGTCTTGCCGGCGCCGTTGGGGCCGATGACGAAGCGCACCTCGTGCTCGTGGAGAGTCAGGTCGAGGCCGTCGATCGCGTGGAACGCGTCGAAGGCGACGACGAGGTCGGAGATCTCCAGCAGTGCCTTGGTCATGCGACCTCCTTCGTCGTCGGCGTGGGCACCTTGGGGGCCGCCGGGATCCGCCTGGGCCGGTGGCGGGTTCGCAGGCGCGCCGCGAGCGTGCGCAGGTGCTCGACCGCGCCGGCGACGCCCGCGGGCAGGAACAGGATCACGACGACGAACAGCAGCCCCTGCAGGTAGAGCCACGTCGACGGGAACTGCTCGGAGATGCTCGTCTTCGCCCAGTTGACGATCACCGCGCCGGCCGCCGCCCAGGCGATCGCGGTGCGGCCGCCGAGTGCGACCCAGATGACCATCTCGATCGACGGCACGACGCCGAGCAGCGCCGGCGAGATGATCCCGACGACCGGCACGAACAGCGCGCCCGCAAGGCCGGCGAGGCCGGCGGCCACCACGTAGGCGACGAGCTTCACGCGCGTCGGGTCGTAGCCGAGGAAGCGCACGCGGTCCTCGTCGTCGCGGACGGCGATCAGCAGGCGCCCGTAGCGCCCGAGGACCAGCGCGCGCACCATGAGGAAGACCGCCAGCAGCGTGATCGCGACGATGAAGTACAGGATCCGCTGGTCGCCCGCATCGATCACCGACAGGCCGAAGAAGCTCTGGAAGTTCGTCAGCCCGTTCGTCCCGCCGGTCAGCGAGAGGTTGCCGACGATGACGATCACGAACGTCGCCGCCAATGCCTGGCTGAGGATCGCGAAGTACGCGCCGCGGATGCGCTGGCGAAAGACCGCGGCGCCGAGCAGCGCGGCGATCGCCATCGGCAGCGCGATCGCCATCGGGACGGCGAACCACGCCGAGCTGAACGGCTTCCACAGAGCCGGCAGGGACTGGTACTTGCCGCTGTAGGTGAGGATGTCGGGCAGGTTGCCGGGGCCGGCGTCGACGATCTTCATGTGCATCCCCATGCAGTAGCCGCCGAGGCCGAAGAACAGGCCCTGGCCGAGCACGAGCATGCCGCCCTGGCCCCAGGCGAGGCCGATCCCGACCGCGAGGATCGCGAAGCACAGGAACTTCGCCAGCAGCGACAGCCGGAAGTCCGACAGGACCGTCGGCGCGATCAGCAGCAGCGTGGCCGCCATCAGCACGAAGCGCACGACGAACGCCGACGGCTTCGGCGTGCTCGCCGCAAGCAGCCTGGCGAGCGTGGCCATCAGGCGAGCCCCCGCCGTTGCTGGACGATCAGGCCCTGGGGTCGCCATTGCAGGAACAGCACGATCAGCAGGAAGACGCCGGCCTTGGCGACGCTCGCGGTCGTGCTGTACTCGATGAACGAGCTCGCCATCCCGAGCGCGATCGCCGCGAGGATCGCGCCGCGCAGCTGGCCGAGGCCGCCGACGATGACGACGAGGAACGCGTCGATGATGTAGTTCAGGCCGAGCGTCGGGCCGACGGGCCCCAGCAGCGTGATGCCGACGCCGGCGAGGCCCGCGAGGCCCGAGCCGATGAAGAACGTCGTGCGGTCCACGCGTGTCGTGCGCACGCCGCTGACGGATGCCAGCGGGCGGTTCTGCATGACCGCGCGCATGCGCCGTCCGGCCGGGGTGCGCTGCATGTACAGCGCGATCGCGATCACGACGACCACGACGACGCCGATGATGAACAGGCGCGGGTAGGACAGCGACACGCCGGCGAGGTCGACGCCGCCGTCGAGGAACGACGGCGCGTCGACGTTGACGTTCTGCGCGCCGAACAGGTCGCGCGCGAGCTGCTGGAGCATGAGCCCGATGCCCCAGGTGACGAGCAGCGTGTCCAGCGGCCGCCCGTACAGCCGGCG
>JAWVGK010000456.1:0-11192 GCA_033855155.1 Solirubrobacteraceae bacterium
TGACCGCCGCGACCTTGCCCTTGCGCCGCGCCCCGTCGGCTGTGATGAGCGCCTTCGCCTCGCTCACCTGCATGCGCTCCTTGACGGACTCCGGCGAGAAGCCGCCGAAGACGACGTTGTGCGGCGCACCGATGCGCGCGCAGGCGAGCATCGCGACGACGACCTCCGGGATCATCGGCAGGTAGATCCCGACGACGTCCCCTTCCGAGATGCCCTGGTCCTTGAGGGCGTTGGCGAAGCGCATGACGTCGGCGTGCAGCTGCGCGTACGTGATGTCGCGCTCGTCGCCCTCCTCGCCGCGCCAGTGCAGCGCGACGCGGTCGCCGAGGCCGTCGCGCACGTGGCGATCGAGGCAGTTGTAGGAGGCGTTGATCGTGCCGCCGGCGAACCACGTGTAGAACGGCGGCCGCGAGTCGTCGAGCGTCGTCTGTGGCTCGCCGAACCAGTCCAGCGCGCGCGCCTGCTGCGCCCACCACGCCAGCGGATCGGCCGCGGCCTGCTCGTAGATCGCGGGGTCGTTGACGAGGGCGTCGCGGGCGAACTGCTCGGGCGGCGGGAAGCTCTCGACCGCCAGCAGCTGCTCGAGGCGCTCGGCGAGCTTGTCGTGGGACGTCTGGTCGGTGCTCGCCATGGTCAGCCCTCCTGGTGCTTGCTGCGATCGCGCAACTCGATGCGACGGATCTTCCCGGTCAGCGTCTTCGGCAGGTCGTCGACGAACTCGACGATCCGCGGATAGGCGTAGGCCGAGAGGTGCCGGCGCACGAAGCCGCCGATCTCCCTGCCGAGGTCGTCGGAGCCCTCGTACCCCGCGGCCAGCACGACGAACGCCTTGACGACGTTGCCGCGGCGCTCGTCGGGCCACGCGACGGCCGCCGCCTCGGCGACGGCCGGATGCTCGAGGCACGCCGACTCGACCTCGAACGGGCCGATCCGGTAGCCGGCCGAGATGATCACGTCGTCGGCGCGGCCCTCGTACCAGAAGTAGCCGTCCTCGTCGGTGCAGGCGGCGTCCTTCGTGTGGAACCACTCGCCGCCGAACGTCTCGCGCGCGGCCTCGTCGTTGTTCCAGTAGCCGAGCGGATAGTGCGGGTTCGAGCGCGCACGCAAGCAGATCTCGCCGCGCACGCCGGCGCCGACGGGCTGCTCGTCCTCGTCGAGGATCTGCACGTCCCAACCGGGCATCGGCTTGCCCATCGAGCCCTCGCGAACCTCCATGAAGGGGAAGTTGCCGCACAGCGGATAGGACTCGCTGAGGCCGTAGTAGTCGAGCACCGTGACGCCGTACTGGTCGCGAAACCAGCGGATCGCCTCGGGGTTCAGCGGCTCCCCCGCCGAGCAGACGATGCGGAAGTCCTGCGGGTAGCGCGTGCCGGCGTCGGCGATGCGCATCATCGAGCGGATCGCGGTCGGCGTGCCAAAGACGTTCGTCGGGCGGTGGCGCGACAGGAACGCGAGCTGGCCGTGCGGGTCGAAGCCGCCCTTGCGCTGCAGCACGACCTGCACGGCGCCATGGCGCCACGGGCCGATCAGCGGCGAGATCCCGGCCGCCCACGCCCACTCGCCCATGCCGTGGAAGAGCTCGCCGTCCCGCACGTCGTGCGAGTAGACGAACTCGTTGTGGCCGAGGATGTAGCGATGGGCGTGCAGGATGCCCTTCGCCAGGCCGGTCGTGCCCGACGTGTAGTACAGCTGCGCGGGATCGTCGGCGAGCGTGTCGACCGGCTCGAAGTCCGTCGAGCCGCGGTCCAGGTCGCCGGGCTCGACCGCGATGACCGGCGCCTGGCCCTCGACGCGCTGGCGGTTGGCGTCGTTGGTCACGACGACCGCCGACTGCGAGTCGTCGAGGCGATGTCTGATGCCGTCGTCGCCGTAGAGCACCGACATCGACAGCAGGATCGCGCCGCTCTTCCACGCGCCGAGGAACGCGGCCGCGGTCTCCGGCGTCGGCGGCAGCAGCATCGCGACGCGGTCGCCGCGCTGGACGCCGTGCTCGGCGAGCAGCAGCGCGAAGCGATCTGACATGTCCTGCAGCTCGCCCCAATGCAGCTGGCGGACGTTGCCGTCGGGGTCCTCGTGGATCATCGCGAGCTTGTCGCGCGGGTGCTTGTCGCACACGTCCGCGGCGATGTTGTAGCGCTCCGGAACGTCCCAGGCGTGCTGTGCGCACGCCTCCTCGTAGGTCATGGCGCAGACCGTAGCGTGCGGCCGGGGCGGCCGGCGACGGGCCGGCGCTCAGCGCCGCTTGCGCTTGCGCTTCTTCGACGACGGATGCGGGCGGCGGGCGGGCAGCTCGGGCGCCGGCGTCTCGGGCGCCTCGGCGCGCTCGCGGCGCGCGGCGCGAGGGGGGCGCGGCGCGTCGTCCGGCGTCGCATGGGCCTCGCGCGCCTCGCGCAGCTCCTGCTGGGTCGGCCACGGCTGCGCCTCGCCGGTCACCCACGCGGGCGGCATGCCCGACGGCCAGCGCCCGAGGAACAGCGCGCCGAGCGCCACCAGCCAGAACGCCTGCACGATCGGCAGCGAGGACCCGATCGGGATGATGAACAAGACGCCGACGATGATCCCCAGCACGCCCATGAAGCGCGTCAGCAGGCCGACGCGCATGCCGTTGAGCGCGAGCAGGATGAAGGCGAAGCCGAGCGCGAACACGCCGATCTGGCGCAGCAGCAGCGCGGCGACGATCACCGGCCCCTGCAGCACGTCGCCGGCGGCTTCGGAGGTCTGATTGGCGGAGCTCGCGAACGCCGACGCCTGAACCGTCACGCCGACCGCCTGCACGATGCCCGACACGGCGACGAGCACGGCGCCCGCGACGGCGGCGTAGACGACGTAGCGCTGCAGCTCGGGCCGGCGCGCCTTGACGGAGCGATACAGATGCGACAGCGCCAGCCCGATCGCGGCGGCGGCGAGCGCCAGCACGACCGAGACGAGGATCAGCCGCACGGCGTTGTCGTCGTACCAGCGCACCTGCAGCGCCTTGAGCCCCGGCACCGGCGCCCTGGCCGCGAGGCGCTCGCGCAGCGCGTCGAGCACGCGCACCGTCGGCAGGTCGTCGTAGACCCAGGCCGCGAGCGCGCCGCCGCCGATCGTCAGGACGCCGGCGGCGATCGCCGCGACGGCGGCCTGCACGCGCCGGCGTCGCTCGTCGAGCAGCGTCTCGTCCGCGCCCTGCTCGTCGAGGAGCGTGTCGTCCCCGGTGGCGGCCACGGCGCAAGTGTATGTTGCGTGGCGTGGAGATCCGTGACGTGATGACCGAGGGCGTGGTCACCGCGCAGCAGTCGGCCAGCGTCCGCCAGGTCGCCGAGCTCATGCGCGAGCGCAACGTCGGCTCGGTGGCGCTGCTCGACGAGCACGGGACGCTGGCGGGCTTCGTCACCGACCGCGATCTGGCGCTCGGCGCGCTGACCGACGGCCGCGGCGCCGGCGACCCGGTCGCGGCGCACAGCTCGTCGCCCGTCGTCACGGCGCAGCCCGGCATGGACGTCGAGGAGGCGGCGGAGCTCATGGTCCGCCACGGCATCCGCCGGCTACCGATCCTCGACGAGGGCCGGCTGACGGGGATCATCACGCTCGACGACATCGCCGTGCGCACCGGCGACCTCGAGCTCGCCCATCACATGACCGCGCAGATCACCCGGGCGGCGCTGCCGGGCTTCTACTTCCACGACCGCGGCGGGTGACGCAGCCCGACGCGCCGCCCGCGCCGCGCGTCTGCCCGGCCTGCGGTGGCCAGCTCGCCGCCTGGAAGAGCGTTCCGGGCTCGGATCCCGCATTGCCCGGCGACTTCGCGCTCGCGCGCTGTCGCTCCTGCGCGACGGCGGTGACGCTCGCGCCGGCCCCCGCGCAGGCGCACGAGACCGGCGCCTACGGCGGCGGCCGGCCGCGCGGCGCGCGAGCGGCGGCGCCGATCCTGCGCGTGTTCGATCGCCGCCGCCTGCGCCAGCTCGAGGCAGCGGGCGCGCAGACGCCCGGGCGCCTGCTGGACGTCGGCGCCGGCCGCGGGCGCTTCGTCGCGCAGGCGCGCGCCGCGGGCTGGTACGCGCACGGCATCGAGCCGTCGCGGCGCGGCATCGAGGCCGCGCGCGCGATCGGGATCGAGCTCGTCGCCGGTGGCATCGACGACGCGCACGTCCCACCGGCGTCGCTCGACGCGGCGACGCTGTGGCACGTGCTCGAGCACGTCGACGACCCGGGCGCGGCGCTCGAGCGGATCGCGAGCTGGCTGCGACCCGGGGGCCTGCTGCTCGTCGGCGTGCCGAACCTCGCCAGCGCGCAGGCCCGCATCGGCGGCGCGCGCTGGTATCACCTCGACGTCCCGCGTCACCGCACGCACTTCACCGTCGCCGGCCTGCAAGCGCTGCTGCGCGCGCACGGCCTCGAGCCGGTGTCGACGCGCCACGTGCTCGCCGAGCACAACCCCTTCGGCCTGTGGGTCTCGTGCGTCAGCCGCTTCACGCGCGTGCCGTCATGGCTCTACCACGCCCTGAAGCGCAACGCCCCGCTGCGCAGCCGCGACGCGCTCGTGACGGCGCTGGCGCTGGCGCTGGCGCCGGTCGCGGTCGTGCTCGAGGCGGCGTTCGGCCTCGCGCGCCGCGGCGGCACGGTGTCGGTCGTCGCGCGCCGGGCCGACTAACGCTCGTGCTCGCCGACCCAGCGGTCGAGGCGACACCAGCAGCCGAACAGCCAGTCGATCCGCTCGTCGCGATCGGCGGGGATCGCGCTCGCCTGCTCGGCCCACAGCCGCAGCTCGACGAGCTGGCGGCCGCGCAGCAGGCGCCACAGCTCGCCGGCGCCCGCCGGGATCCCGACGTGGGCGACGAACACGACGCCGGCGTCCGGCGCCGCCTCGATTGCGGCCAGCGCGCCGCCCGGCCGTGGCGCCGCGACGTGCTCCATCCCGCGCGCCCACGCGGCCTCCTCGTGGTAGCCGCCGGCTTCGAGGCGCTCGATGCCCCGGCGCCGGCGCTGCTCGGAGAAGTTGCCACCCTCGGGGAAGATCAGCACGGCGCCGTCGGCGCCGATCCCGCGCGCCATCGCGCCGATCTCGACCTCCGTGTCGCCGCCGCGCGGGTCGACGAAGCGAAAGGCGAGGCGATGGCCGAGGACGTCGATGACGGGATCGAGCTGCAGCGCCTCGTGCAGGACGACGCGCGTGCGCCGGCGGTGGCGGCAGAGCAGCTCGTGCAGGACCAGCAGCGAGTCGCCCTCGCCCGCGTGGCGGCTCAGCACGATCACCGGCCGGCCGCGCGACAGCGCGGCCTCGGCCGCCGGCGACTCGCCCACGCGCACGTCGACGCGCGCCAGCCGCGTGATCTGGCGGTTGACGCCGCCGACGAACCAGCGCAGCAGTTCGTGGTGCGCGCGCTGCATGCGCGGCGAGCCGGCGCCCGCGCCGAGGCCGCTGGCGAGCCACAGCGCGAGGCACCCGAGCATGCAGGCGAGATGGCGCGCGAGGAACGCGACGACGATCGCGACGACGCGCAGCGGTCGCCAGGCGCCGCCCGTCAGCGGCGACGCAACCGCCGCGACGAGCGCCAGCAGCGGCGACGCGACGATCACGGCGAGCTCGACGGCGGCGACGAGCGGCGCGACGGCCAGGCGCCGGACGAGCTTCGGCGGGACCGCGATCACGACGCGCCGAGGCCGTGCGCTTCGAGGTACGCCGCCGACGCCTCGTGCGCGCGAGCGATCCGCTCGGCGACGTTCGACGTGTCGCGGTAGCGAAGCTGCGACAGGTCGCTGTAGCGCGGCGGGTCGCGCTGGCCGGTCGGCAGGACGTGCAGCTCGATGCCCGCCGGCAGCGCCGCGAGGTCGCCGAGGAAGCGGTGCCGGCGCGCGATCTCGAACGCCACGAGCGCGACCTCCCACGGCCAGCGCGGCGGCTCGAGCGGGCGGTCGAGACGCCCGACGTGCAGGACGTAGATGCGCCGCGCGCCGAGCTCGACGGCGCGACCGACGGGGATGCTGTTGACGATCCCGCCGTCGATGAAGTGCTCGCCGCCGATATGGACGGGCGGCAGGATGCCCGGCACGGCCGCCGAGGCGAGGATCGCGTCGATCAGCGGCCCGTCGCTGAACCAGTGCTCGCAGGCGCCCTCGATGCTCGCCGCGACGCACTGAAACGCGATCGCGAGATCCTCGATCCGGCGCGCGCCGAGCGCCTCAGTCAGCCGCGCGCGCAGCAGCTCGTTGCCGTGCAGGTGCGTGCGCGTGCGGGCGAGCGTCCGCGCGCGCCGCAGCAGCGATCCGCCGAAGACGTCGCGGCGGCCGATCGCCGCCCACAGCTCGGCCAGTCGGTGCACGCCGTCGACGCTGGGATCCGCGCAGATCGCGGCGCCGTTGATCGCGCCGACCGAGGTCCCGAGCACGAGCTCGGGCACGATGCCGCGCTCGAACAGCGCCCGCAGCATCCCGACCTCGTGCGCGCCGAGCGGCCCGCCGCCGCCGCCGAGCACGAAGGCGACGCCGTCATGGCCGGCAGGCGGCGTCGCTCCCATCGCCACAGCCCATCACAGCGCGGCGAGCGCCGTCGCGCCGCCGTCAGCGCCGCAGCAGCAGCCCGCGGGCGCCGACGTCGCCGCCGCCCGTCGCGCGGGCGTCAACGCCGCAGCAGCCGCGCGGCCGCAGCGACGTCGCCGTCGCCACGCGTCGCGCCGCCGTCAGCGCCGCAGCAACACGCGGGCGGCGGCGACGACGTCGCCGTCGCTGCTGCGGCGGGGGTCCGCCAGCAGCGCCACGGCGGCGTCGGCGGCCGCGACGACGTGCGGCGGCGATGCCGGGCCGGTGACGACCGCGACGGGCACGCCGATGGCGCGCAGCTCGCGCCGCGCCGGCGACCAGCTCGACTGGCCGGCGTAGTCGGCGAAGAAGCCCAGCTGCGACGCACGGGCGCGCTCGACGTCCCGCGCCGCGGCGCCCGCTCCGAGCCACGCCGCGACCGCGTCGGCCGGGCTGCCCTCGCGCAACTCGCGCTCGAGCAGCGTGCGCTCGGCGGCGAGCGCCTTCGTGGCCTCGGGCACGAAGGCGTACAGCGGCGGGTCGGCGACCACGGCGGCCGTCGCGAGCTCGGGCCGGCGCACGAGCAGCTCGAGCACCACGAGCGCGCCGAAGCCGTCGCCGACGAGCACGGCCGGCACGGCGTCCAGCGCCTCGAGCAGCGCGGCGGCGTCCTCGGACTGCTCCTGGACGGTCGTCGCCGTGTACGGCTGCGGCGCCCCGCTGGAGCCGTAGCCGCGGCGGTCGTAGGCGATCGCGCGCACGCCGGCGCTGGCCAGGTCGTCGAGCGCCGGCTCCCACGCGCGGGCATCGGACGCCATCGCGTGGACGATCAGCAGGGCGGGTCCGTCGCCACGCTCGGCGTAGTGCAGCGCGACCCCCGCGCCCTCGACCTCAGGCATGCGCGCCAGGCTACGCCACGCGCGCTACGTTTCGCGAGATGTACGGCCGCGACGTCGCCCACGTCCACGACGCGGGCTACGGCGACTTCGCGCGCGACGCCGCGCCGGGCCTGCTGGCGCTGCTGAGCGAGGCCGGCGTGCACGACGGCCTCGTCGTCGACCTCGGCTGTGGCAGCGGTATCTGGGCGGCGGCGCTGCTGCACGCCGGCTACGACGTGCTCGGGGTGGACGGGTCCGCGGCGCTGCTGGAGATCGCGCGGCGGCGGGCGCCGGCCGCGACGTTCGTCGAGGGATCGCTGCTCGACGTTCCGCTGCCGCCGTGCGCCGCGGTGACGTCGATCGGCGAGTGCGTGACGTACGGCCGCGACCCGCGCGCCGGCCGCGCCGCGTTCGCCGCGCTGCTGCGCCGCGTCGCGGCGGCGCTGCGGCCCGGCGGCCTGCTCGTGTTCGACGTCGTGACGCCCGAGCGCGAGGCGCGCCGCGGCTGGAACGAGGGCGAGGACTGGGTCATCTGCGTCGACGGCCGCGTCGACCCGGACGCCCGGACGCTGCGGCGGGCGATGAGCGTCTTTCGCCGCGACCGCGACGCGGGTGGATGGCGACGCAGCGACGAGGTGCACGACGTCTGGTTGTACGCGGTCGACGACGCCCTTGCAGACCTGCGCGACGCCGGCTTGCATGCCCGCGCCCTCAACGGCTACGGCGAGCGCCTGCGCTTTGACCGCGGCCACGCCGGGTTCGCCGCGACCTGCGCCGGCGATCCGCGCAGCAGCTCATGAGCAGCACCAGCCGGCACCGCGGCCCGAGCTACCGCCGTCGCAGGACGACCGATTTCGTCGCGGTGTACGGCGCGCCCTCGGACGGCGTGACCGTCACGCGCAAGCTGATCGCCAGGCGCCCGCTGCGGCGCAGCGCCCGCCGCGCGGTGGCGCCGAGCGAGACGGCGAACGCCGCGCGACCGGAGCCGACCGACGATCGCAGCGAGCGGCCGACCGCGACCTGGCGCGTGCTGCTGCCGCCGCCGAGCGCCTTGCGGCGCGCGAACGCGCGCGCCAGCAGCCGCGACCCGCCGCTGCGCACGCGCACCGAGCCGCGGACGACCACGCCGCGCTGCCTCGAGGTGACGCGCAGCCCCGACGCTGCGGGCGCCACGTCCGCGGGCGGAGGCGGAGGCGGCGGCGGCGGCGGCGGAAGCGCGGGCGGGGACCCCGCGGCGACGACGCTGACCGAGCCGGTCATGTCGGAGTGCAGGCCGCAGACGAACGAGTACGCCCCGGCCGCGCCGAACGTGCAGCCGCCCTCCCAGCCCGGGCCGGTCGGTTCGCGCGGCAGCGGCGCAGCGGAGCCGCTGTCGGGCCCCTGGGAGATGCCGCAGACGCTCGGCTGCTTGCCCGTGAAGGTGACGTTGTGGTAGCTGGCGCCAGTCGGATACGCGAAGTCGACGTGGCCGCCCACGGCGACGACGACGTTCGCCGGCCCGCCGTCGACCGCGGTGAACCGGTAGTCCGTCGCGACGATCGCGGCCGATGTCAGCGCCTGGCCGTGGGCCGGGCCGCCGGGCAGCAGCAAGCCGAGCGCGACGAGCGCCGGCAACGACAGCAGGTGGCGCTTGCGCGGTCGCACTGCAAGCCACTATGGGGGTCCGGCCGGCGTGGCGCAAGCCGCAACCGGCAAGCCCGACCCGCGCGCCCGCTACGATGCGTCACACGATGGAAGGCTTCGGAGGACTGTTCGGCGACCCGGAGGAGCTGCAGCGGCGGATGGCCGAGTTCGCCGAGCAGATGCAGGCCCAGCAGGGTCTCGTGTGGGCCGACAACGCGATCAAGCTCGCGGTCGAGATGACCGTCGCGGCGATCAACCGCGTCAACATCCAGGGCACGCCCGAGCAGCAGGCCGAGCAGATCCGCGCGGTCATGGCGATGGTCTTCCCCGAGGCGGTCGCGCTCGTGCGCGAGGCGCGCTCGGGCCTTCAGTAGCCCTGCCGCGCGGCCTGCGCGGCAGCCGCGGCCTGCTCAGCCGCCCGCTCGCGCTCGCGCTCTGCCCGGCCGAGCGTCAGCGCCTCCTTGAAGGAGCGGATCCGGAAGATCGAGACGAGCGCGACGAACCCCGTCGCGAGCGTCGACACCGCGATCACGATCTGCTGGCCGACGGAGTAGGCCGCCACCGTCGCGCCTGACGCGACCCCGTGGAAGACCTTGACGAGCAGCGCCTGCTGCACGCCCGCGCCGCCGGGCGTGAACGGCACGACCGCGGCGACCGCGTTGACGCCCAGCACGAGCAGGACGTTGTGCACCGAGCCGCCGACGTTGAAGGCATCCAGCAGCATCCAGAACGCCGTGAAGCGAAAGCACCAGCCCGCGAGCTGCCACGCGAAGACCTCGCGCAGGTAGCGGCGGCGGTCGAAGAGGATCGTCAGCCCCTGGCGCACGCGCGCCCAGAACGCCCGCACGCGCTGCGAGAGCACGGCGAAGCCGACGAGCACCGCGATCGCGAGCACGGTCAGCGCGAACAGCGTGAACTTCGGATGGCCGGCGAAGAACGACAGGTCGAAGGCGTCGAGCTTGGCGAAGTCCGGTGGCTTGGGGAACACGCCCTGGGTGAACGCGAAGCTGAGGATGAAGACGGCCATCACCGCGTCGAAGACCGCCTCGACGCAGATCGCGGCGCCGACCGCGGGGTACGTCGCGTGCGGGATCGAGCGCTTGACGAGGAACAGCTTGATGATGTCGCCGCCGCGCGCCGGGATGACGTTGTTGAACCCGTACGCGGCGATGTACGCGCCCCAGATGCGTCGAAACTCGATCCGCTCGGATGGGTAGGCGGCGCGCAGCGCGTTGAAGAACGCGCGCGAGCGCAGCGTCAGGTACACGACGAACGCGAGCGCGCCGATCAGCAGCGATGTCCAGCCGACGCGCGAGAGGCTGTCGAAGAACGAGCCGACCGCGTCGAGGAACGAGCCGATGTTCGAGCCGATCGAGGCGTGGACGAGCATGCCAGGCAAGAGTACGGAGGCTCAAACATGTGCCTGCTCCTGCCGATAACCGGGACCTCGATGCAAGCCACCGTCATCCCAACCCTGCGCACCCCGCGCATCGTGCCGTGGTCGCGGATGGGCGACGAAGCGCTCGCCGGCCGCGCCGCCGACGGCAACGAAGCTGCCTTCACCGCCCTGTACGAGCGCTACCACGGCCCGCTGCTGGGCTACTGCCGCTCGATCCTGCTCAACGCCGAGGACGCGCACGACGCGACCCAGAACGCGCTGGAGAACGCCCTGCGCGCCCTGCCCCGGCGCGAGCCCGGTCGCGCGCTGCGCCCGTGGCTGTACCGGATCGCGCACAACGAGGCGATCAACATCGTGCGCCGCCGTCAGCCCGTCGACGCCGACGTCGATCCCGCGACCGTGCTCACCGTGCCCGGTCCGGAGGTCCACGCCGAGCAGCGCACGCGGCTGGCCCAGCTCGTCGACGACCTGCGGACGCTGCCCGAGCGCCAGCGCGGCGCGCTCGTCATGCGCGAGCTGAGCGGGCTGAGCTACGACGAGATAGGCCTGTCACTCGGCGTCTCCAACGAGGCCGCGCGGCGCGCCGTGTTCGACGCCCGCAGCGCCCTGCACGACGCCGTCGCCGGCCGCGCGACCGAGTGCGTCGGCGTCCGCCGCACGCTGTCGGACGGCGACCGCCGCCACCTGCGCGCTCGCGGCGTCCGCGCCCATCTTCGCTCGTGTGACGACTGCGCCACCTTCGAGCGCGCGATGAGCGCGCGCCAGGCCGACCTGCTCGCCCTCGGCCCCTGGCTCGG
>JAWVGK010000457.1:0-5365 GCA_033855155.1 Solirubrobacteraceae bacterium
TGTCGAGCTCGCCGTCGCCGTCCTCGTCGACGGCGCCGTACAGGCCGGTCGGCTGGCGCGCGCCCTGCGAGATGTCCAGCAGGACCTGCTGGCGCTGGTAGCTGCCCTGCGACGAGCTCCACAGCCCGGCCCGCAGCCCCGGCTCGGTGCCGAGCATGCGCAGCAGCGCGTCGACCGGTCGCCCGCGCGAGCCGGGCGGGCGGACGAGCACGTCGCGCGGGCTCGCGTCGACAAAGGCGACGATCACGCGCCGCGCCGGCGCGGCCGGCGCAGGGGCGGCCGGCGCAGGCGCGGCCAGCGCAGACACGGCCGGCGCAGACACGGCCGGCCGAGGCGCGGCCGGCCTGGGCACGGCCAGCGCAGGCACGGCCAGCGCAGGCGCGGCCAGCGCAGGCGCGGCCAGCGCCGGTGCGCAGGCGAGCGTCGCGACCGCGGCGGCGAGCGCGAGCGCGGCCACGACCCGAGCACGCCGGCGCATCCGCGCGACCCTACCTCGGGCAGGCCATCAGAAGCGCAGGCCGTCAGATGCGCAGGCCGTCAGAAGGGCAGGCCGTCAGGAGCGCAGGGCGCCGGGCGCGTCAGGAGCGCAAACCGTCCAGCGCTTCCGGGGTGTCGACGTCGACGCCCGAGCACAGGTGGCCGACCTCGATCGGATGGGCGCCGATGCGCTTGAGCACGTCGCGCGCGCCGACGTCTCCCTGCAGCGCCATGAGGTCGTCGAAGTACGCGCTGCCGAGCGCGACCGGGTGGCCGGGGGCACCGTCGAAGACGCCGCGCGCGCGGGTGTGGGCGCCGTGCTCGGCGGCGAGGTCGGCGAAGCGGGCGATGACCTGCGGCGTGACGCGGGGCATGTCGCCGAGCGTCAGCACCGCGGCGTCGGCGTCGCCGGCGATCGCCGCGATGCCGCAGCGCAGCGACGCCGCCTGCCCGCTGTCCCAGTCCTCGCAGACGACTACCTCGGCGCCGCCGAAGTCGACGCCCGCGCGGATCTCGTCGGCGCGCGCGCCGAGCACGACGACGATCCGCTCGATCGCCGGCACCGCCTCGACGGCGCGGATCGCGTGCTCGAGCAGCGGGACGCCGTCGAGCTCGGCCAGCTGCTTGGCCGAGCCGAAGCGCGACGCCCCGCCCGCCGCTAGCACGACGGCCGCGATCACCGGCTGGCGCGCCCGTCCGCCGCGGTCGTCAGCGCGCGCCCGGTCAGCACGCGCGCGAGGTGGCGCTTGTAGTCCGGTGTCGCGTTGAGGTCGCCGAGCGGGTCGGTGCCGTCGGCGGCGAGCTCGGCGGCGGCGGCGATGTGCGCCGCGTCGAGCGGCTGGCCGCGCAGCGCGTCCTCCGCGGCGCTCGCGCGCAGCGGCGTGCTCGCCATGTGCGTCAGGCCGATGCGGACGTCCTCGCAGACGCCGTCGGTCGCCTTGACGAGCGCGCAGACGCCGACCATCGCCCAGTCCTCGGTGCGGCGGTTGAACTTCTCGTAGCCGAAGCCATAGCCGGCCATCGACGGCAGCCGGACCTCGGTCAGGACCTCGCCCGGCTCGATCGCCGTCGTGAGGTAGCCCTGGAAGAGGTCCTGCGCCTCGATCACGCGCTCGCCGCCGGCGCCGCGGACGGTGACCGAGCCGCCGTAGGCCAGCAGCACCGCCGGCAGGTCGGCGGCCGCGTCGCCGTTGGCCAGCGAGCCGCCGATCGTGCCGCGGTTTCGCACCTGCTGGTCGGCGATGTGCGACGCCGCCTCGGAGATCAGGCCGAGGCCGGAGTCCGACTGCAGGTCGGCGTGGCGGGTCATCGCCCCGATCCTGAACGAATCGCCGCCGACCTGCACGCCGCGCAGCTCGTCGAGCGAGCGCAGGTCGACCAGCAGCGACGGCGACGCGAAGCGCAGCTTCATCAGCGGCAGCAGCGAGTGGCCGCCGGCGAGCAGCTTGGCGCCCGCGCCGCCCTCGCCGAGCAGCCGGATGGCGTCGTCGACGGAGTCCGCCACGGCGTAGTCGAAATCGGCGGCGATCATGCCGCACCTCCTTCGGGGGTCGTGGGTCCGGAGCCGGCCGAGCCCTCGCCCTGGTCGGGCAGCGCCACGCCCTGCTCGCTGGCGCGCGGGCCGTCGCCGCGGCCGCGCGCCTCCTCCAGCGCCTGCCACACGCGCAGCGGCGTCAGCGGCATGTCGACGTACGAGACGCCCTCGTGGCGCAGCGCGTCGACGACGGCGTTGACGATCGCCGGCGTCGCCGCGATCGTTCCGGCCTCGCCGATGCCCTTGACGCCGAGCGAGTTCGATGGCGACGGCGTCTCGGTGCGGTCGGTCTCGAAGCTCGGGATCTCGCCCGCGGTCGGCAGCGCGTAGTCCATGAACGTGCCCGTGACGAGCTGGCCGCGATCGTCGTAGACGACCTGCTCGTAGAGCGCCTGGCCGATGCCGTGCGCGACGCCGCCGTGGACCTGGCCGTCGATCAGCATCGGGTTGATCGCCGGGCCGCAGTCGTCGACCGCGATCCAGCGCACGACGTCGACCTTGCCCGTCGCGGCGTCGATGTCGACGACGCACACGTGCGCGCCGAACGGGAAGACGAAGTTCGACGGGTCGTAGATCAGCGTCTGCTCGAGGCCGAGCTCCATGCCCTCCGGCATCGCGCTCGCGTCGATGTACGCGCAGCCGGCGACCTCGGCGAGCGTCATGCCTTGGTCCGGATCTCCCGCGAGCGCGAACTTGCCCGCGATCACCTCGATGTCGTCGACGCTCGCCTCGAGGTTGAAGGCGACGATCGCCTTGCACTTCTCGGCGAGCTTCTCGGCGGCGTGCGCGGCGGCGACACCGCCGATCGACAGCGAGCGCGAGCCATACGTGCCGAGGCCCATCGGCCCGGTCGCGGTGTCGCCGTGGATGACCTCGACGACCGACGGGTCGGTGCCGAGGCGGTCGGCGACGATCTGCGCGAAGCCCGTCTCGTGGCCCTGGCCGTGTGGCGAGGCACCGGTGAAGACCGTCACCGAGCCTGTCGGGTGCACGCGCACGAGCGCCGACTCGTAGAGCCCGATCCCGAGGCCGAACCCCTTCGGGCCGACCGCGCGCGACGGCGCCAGGCCGCAGATCTCGGTGTACGTCGAGAAGCCGACGCCGCGCAGGATGCCCTGCTCTCGCAGGCTGGCCTGCTCGGCGCGCAACGCGTCCATGTCGAGCATCTCGAGCGCGCGGTCGAGCGTCGTGGCGTAGTTGCCCGAGTCGTACGTGATGCCGTACGGCGTCTCGTACGGGAAGTCGCCCGGCGCGATGAAGTTCTTGTGGCGCAGCTCGATCGGGTCCATCCCGAGCTCGCTCGCGAGCTGGTCGATCGTGACCTCGAGCATGTGCGTCATCTCCGGACGCCCCGCGCCGCGGATCGCGTCGGTGATGTACTTGTTCGTCAGCACCCCGGTGATGTCGGTGCGGACGTTGGGGATCTTGTAGCAGCCCGTCATGACGAGCGCCCCGAGCTCAGGGATCATCGGCGTCAGCAGGCCGAAGTACGCGCCGACGTCCTGGATGATGTTCGCGTGGAAGGCCGTGATCGTGCCGTCGGCCTTCGCCGCCATGCGCACGTAGTCGACCTGGTCGCGCCCGTGGTGGCTGACGGCCATGTTCTCCGACCGCGTCTCGATCCACTTGACCGGCCGGTCGAGGCGCTTGGAGGCCCACGCGCACAGCGTCTCCTCGGCGGTGATCTGCAGCTTGCCGCCGAACCCGCCGCCGACCTCCGGGGCCACGACGCGCACGCGATCCTCGCTGATGCCCATCTGGACGGCGTAGAAGAGGCGCAGCAGGTGCGGCACCTGCGTCGAGGACCAGACCGTCAGGCTGCCGGCGCGGTACTCGGCGATCACGCCCCGCGGCTCGATCGGCGCGCCCGCGGTGCGGTGGTTGACGATCCGCCGCTCGACGACGACGTCGGCCTCGGCGATCGCCGCGTCGACGTCGCCGCCGCCCATCGTCCAGTGGTGCGTCGTGTTCGTGCCGAGCGACTCGTGGACGAGGATCTCGTCCTTCAGCGCCTCCTCGACGTCGACGACGACCGGCAGCGGCTCGTACTCGACGACGACGCACTGGGCGGCGTCGGCCACGACGTGCTTGTCATCGCCGACGACCATCGCGACCGCGTCGCCGACGTGACAGACCTCGCCCCGCGCGAGCGGCCAGCGGTCGGGACCCTTGACCTCGACGCCGGGCGGCGCCCACGCCATCGGCAGCGGCGCCAGCAGGTCGCTGAGGTCCTCGCCGGTGTAGACGGCCTTGATGCCGGGGAGCGCGAGCGCGCCCGACGCGTCGATCGACACGATCCGCGCGTGCGCCTCGGGCGAGCGCACGACCGCCATGTGCAGCATGCCGTGGACGACGATGTCGTCGACGTACTTCGCGCGGCCCGTGACCAGGCGCGGATCCTCCTTGCGGCGCAGCGACTGGCCGACGTGCTTGGTGGGCTGCTCCTGGATGGTCGTCATGCCGGCACCTCGCTCATCTTGTCCGCGGCGGCTCGGATCGCCTTGACGATGTTGTGGTAGCCCGTGCAGCGGCAGAGGTTGCCCTCGATGCCCCTGCGCACGTCCTCCTCGGAGATCGGCCCGGGGCCGTGGCGCTCGACGAGATCGGCAGCGGCCATGATCATGCCCGGCGTGCAGTAGCCGCACTGCAGGCCGTGCTCGTCCCAGAAGCCCTGCTGCAGCGGGTGCAGCTCGCCGTCGGCGCTGGCCATGCCCTCGATCGTCGTGACGTCGGCGCCGTCGGCCTGGACCGCCAGCAGCGTGCAGCTCTTGACGGACTCGCCGTCGACGAGACACGTGCAGGCCCCGCAGTTGGAGGTGTCGCAGCCGACGTGCGTGCCGGTCAGGCCGAGCACGTCGCGCAGGTAGTGCACGAGCAGCAGCCGGGGCGCGACGACCGATTCGACCGGCTGGCCGTTGACGTTCATCTGTAAGGCGACAGGATGTGCCACGCGATCTCCTCCGATTGACGACGCGCCGCGATCGACCCGTTGCGGCGCCGGTCCTGCTCAGGGCTACGCGCGCGTCCACGGCAGCGATCACCGCGCGAGTCCGTCGAGCGAACGTCCTCGTACCCGGCACGCCGTACCGGCCACACGGCGGGTTCGCCGCGGCGCGCGGGCGGCCGGCGCAACCTGGCGCCGCCGCGGCCGTTGACGATCCATGAGGCCGCTTCGGACGTCGCTCGCAACCGCGCTGCTCGTGCTCGACGCCGCCGGCGCGGCGCAGGCCGCCGAGCCGTGGTCGGCCCCGCTGACCCTCGGACCGCCCGCCAACGGGTCGGAGGCCATCGCGATCGGCTTCGGCCCGCGCGGGGAGGGCCTGCTGAGCTGGCGGCTGTCGCAGACGAGCTTCG
>JAWVGK010000458.1:0-2837 GCA_033855155.1 Solirubrobacteraceae bacterium
TCTTCCTGACGTCGGCGACCGCGGACGCGGCCGGCAACTTCACCATCACCGCCAGCCCGCCGAGCTTCCTGCCCTTCAGCCGCAAGCTGCAGACCTTCGGCCTCGGCGCCTTCGACGGCGTCAACCCCGCGCTGGTGGCGAAGACGACCTTCAAGCGCGCCGAGGCCGGCTACACGACCAACCCGTCCTCCGGCAGGCCGACGGCGCTCGCGACGCACACCGTGCGCGGCTTTCCGGCGGGCCTCGACGTGTACCTGCACTTCCGCTTCGGCGCCAAGACGAGGCGCGACGTCAAGCTCGGCACGTCCCGCGGCGCGTGCGGCATCGCCTCGCGGCGGATGGCGCTGCTGCCGACGCGGTCGCACCCCGGCGTCTGGACGGTCTACGCCGACCAGCGCAGCCGCTTCTCCACGCGCACGCGCCCGCAGCTGAAGAGCTCGTTCAGGATCACGCGCGCGGTCGGCTGAGCCAGGCTGAGCCCGGCGGCTACGCGATCAGCGCCGCGCGCAGCGCCAGCAGCGCCACGACGCCCGCCGCGAGCGCCATGACGCCGATCTCGCGGCGCACGACGGCCAGGACGATCGAGCGCTGCTCGCGCTCGGGCAGCGCGCCGACCGCCTGCGCGTCGGGCAGGTCGCGGTTCTCGAGCACCTGCTCGGCCGACGCGACCCGCAGCTGCTCGGCGATCAGCCCGATCGACACGGGCAGCAGCGCGTAGAGCCAGTAGAGGCCGTCGCGCGGCTCGAATCCGGCCGCGAACAGCACGCCCGCGAGCAGCGCCTGCAGCCCGGCGACGACCTGGCCGGCGCGCAGCAACGGCCACACGCGCTCGGTCGGACGCACCTGCCACCAGCGCAGGCCCGCGAACGCGCCGGCCACGGCGTTGACCGCGAGCACGGCGAGCGCTGCGATCACCGCGATCGTGGCTTCAGGCACCGCGTATGGGAAGAGGTCGCATTGGTGATAGAAAGACCTGGTGCTGACGAGCTACATGCCGGCGCTCGTGTTCGTCGTCCTCGGCGGCGTGGTCGGCGTGGTCTTCGCGCTGCTGAACTACGCCTTCGGCCCCAAGCGCGACGTCCCGCACAAGCAGGACCCGTACGAGTGCGGGCTGCCGTCGGAGGTCCAGCACGGCTTCCGCTTCGGGATCAGCTTCTACCTGATCGCGATGCTGTTCATCCTGTTCGACATCGAGGTCATCTTCCTCTATCCCGTCGCGATCCAGCTGAAGTCCTTCGGGATGTTCGCGCTGGTCGAGATCGTCGTCTTCATCGCGCTGCTGATGGCGGCGTTCGTCTACGTCTGGAGAAGAGGAGCCCTGGAATGGAGGTGAGCCGGCAGAAGCTGCCCGCGCCGGGAAGCGACCTCGCCGACCTGTCGGGCGAGGACTTCCGCATCCGCCAGCTGCGCGCCCGCGACATGCTGCGCGGCGACCTCGAGGGGCGCGAGCTCGACCGCTACATGGAGGAGCGCGTGCTGACGACGACGATCGACAAGGCCGTCGCGTGGGCGCGCTCCAACGCGCTGTTCCCGGCGACGTTCGGCCTCGCCTGCTGCGCGATCGAGATGATGTCGATCGTCGCGGCGCGCGTCGACGTCGCGCGCTTCGGCTTCGAGGCCTTCCGCGCCTCGCCGCGCCAGGCCGACCTGCTGATCCTGTCGGGCCGCGTTTCGATCAAGATGGCGCCGGTCGTGCGCCGCATCTACGACCAGATGCTCGAGCCGAAGTGGGCGATCGCGATGGGCGCATGCTCGAGCTCGATGGGCGTCTTCAACAACTACGCGATCGTGCCGGCCGACAAGTTCATGCCCGTCGACGTCCACGTGCCCGGCTGCCCGCCGCGCCCCGAGGCGCTGATGCACGGGATCCTCAAGCTGCGCAAGATGATCCAGGACGATCCCGACATGGGCTGGCGCGAGGGCTACGAGGCGCGCGGCACGGAGGAGCTCATGGAGACCGGCGAGGCTCGCAGCACGGCGGTCAACGTCTTCGGCCCGGGACGCACGGACAGTGCCTGACGCGACGGGGCTCGAGCTGCTCGCCCAGGAGCTCGGCGAGGCCGACGCCGGCTCGGTGCTCGGCACGCTGTACTTCCGCGACAAGGGCGTGCTGATCGTCGACCCGCCGGCGATCCGCGGCACGTTGGCGCGCCTGCGCGACAAGGGCTTCTCGGCGCTGATGTCCGTGCACGGCGTCGACTACTACCCCGACGAGCCGCGCCTCGGGGTGCACTACGAGCTGCTCGACATGGATGACCTCGATCGCCTGACGGTCAAGCTGCGCGTGCCGCTGGACGCGCCGAACGTCCCGTCCGTGACGCCGGACTGGCCGACCGCCAACCACCAGGAGCGCGAGGTCTACGACATGTTCGGCGTCGTCTTCGACGGCCATCCCGACATGCGCCGGATCCTCATGCCCGAGGACTACGAGGGGCACCCGCAGCGCCGCGACTTCCCGATCGGCGGCGAGCAGATCATGTTCACGATCGACGAGGCCCAGGGGAGGTCGTACACGCAATGAGCATCGTCCCCACGACGCCCACCGGCGACTATCGCAAGCTCGAGCAGTCGATCACGATGGCGCCGCTGGAGCGCCTCGAGTCCGAGGACCCGAGCCAGGAGCTGCTGACGCTCAACATGGGCCCCCATCACCCCGCCACGCACGGGGTGCTGCGCCTGCTCGTGACGCTCGACGGCGAGGTCGTGCGCGACCTCAAGCCGATCATCGGCTACGTCCACACGGGCATCGAGAAGACCGCCGAGGACAAGAGCTACTGGAAGGCGATCCCGGTCGTCGAGCGGATGGACTACCTCGCGTACTACTTCAACGCGATGGC
>JAWVGK010000459.1:0-4612 GCA_033855155.1 Solirubrobacteraceae bacterium
AGAGCGATCCGGCTCCGAGAGTGGCGGCTGTCGCGAAGATCGCGACGCTGCGACGAGACAGCGAATGCATAGGAGAACGGGTCCTTTCGGAAGAGACGGTCCCATCCGTGTCGACCGATCGGTCCGAAACTTGAACGCCTTGGACGGATGTTCAACGGTCCGGCGATCGGCGCTCTCGCGCCGGTGCGCGATCGCTACAGCACGCGCAGCAACGCCAGCAGCACAAGCGTCGCGACAACCGAAACTAGCAGCGAGCCGAAGCAGCCCAGACGGTTGTTGAAGAACAGGAACATCGCGCCCTCCGGGTACCCGATTGCCGGCGCTGCGATCGCCGATCAGCCGTGGACGTCGTGGGCCCTGAGGTAGTCCAGGTAGAACGGGCGCAGGAGCTCGGCGACCTCGCCGCGGCCGGCGTCGGTGACGTCGTCGATGTGCGCGCGCAGGGTCAGCACGTCGGCCTCGGCCTCGCCGATCTGGCCTGCCGCGGCCTCGGCGACCGGCAGCGTCTTGACGAGGCCGACGAAGAACCCGACGTCGAGATGGCGCAGCGCGTGGCGCACCGCGAGGTCGTGCAGCTGCTCGGCCGAGAGGCCGTCGAGGGCGTCGCTGTCGGTCATCGCGCGCCGGACACTAATGCGTCGGCGGCCGAGCGCCGCCCGCGGGTGTGATGTGATCCGCCGATGAGCCGTCACCTGCGGACCCGCGCCGTGCTCCTCGCGATCGCCGTGCCGCTGGCACTGGCGGCGTGCGGTGGCTCGGACTCCAAGCCGTCGAGCGCGAAGGCGGGCACGGCCGCGACGAGCTCCGGCGCGACGAAGCTCGGCCCCGCGTTCGGTCCGATGGACGCGCTGCCGGGCATGCTGAAGACGCCGCCGCCGTGGCCGGCCAACGCCGACCAGCTGCAGCTGCGCCTGCGGGCGATCGGCCTGCCGGCGCTGACCGCCGAGGGCCAGGTCGTGCACATCCACCAGCACCTCGACCTGTTCGTCGACGGCAAGCCCGTGCCGGTCGCAAGCGACATCGGCATCGCCGCCGATCGCGCGTTCATCTCGCCCCTGCACACGCACGCGCCGCCAGCCGGCGAACCGCCGGACGGCATCATGCACGTCGAGTCGCCGACCCAGGCGAGCTTCAGCCTCGGGCAGTTCTTCGCCGTCTGGGGCGTGCGCCTGAGCGTCGACTGCATCGGCGGGCGCTGCGCCGACGCGGACGGCCGCGAGCTGCACACGTGGGTCGACGGCAAGCCGATCGCCGGCGACCCGACGCGGATCGTGCTCGCCGAGCACCAGGAGATCGTGCTCGCCTACGGCACCCCGGCGCAGATGCCCAAGAAGGTCCCGTCGAGCTACGACTTCGAGGCCGTCGGCCTGTAGTGGCCTCTCGTGAACGTCGCGAGAGGCGGCTGGCTCAGATCACGACGTTCCACGGGAGCACGCGGTGGCCCGTGACGATCCCGTTCTGGACGTACGGGTCGCTGGTGACGAAGCCCTCGATCAGGGACGGGTCGTCGCCGAGGAAGACGAACATCGCGCGCGTCGGCGGGTCGCCGAGCGCACCCGCCATCAGCAGCGTGCCCTGCTCCTTGTAGCCGCGGGCGTGGGCGAGGTGCGCGGCGCGGTAGGGCACGCGGCGCTGGACGACGTACGGGACGTAGTCGTAGAAGAGGACCAGGTGGCCGGGGTCGCTCATGCGCCGGCCTCGGATCGCAGCGCCGGCGCGGCCGGCGGGGGGACCCAGCCGCCGAGCGCACGCTCGAGCTCGAGCGCTGCGGCGACCGCGACGTGGTCGCGGCCCGGCGCAACCACGGCCTGGATGCCGAGCGGCAGCCCGCGGTCGTTGAGCCCGAGCGGGATCTGCGCGACCGGCACGCCCGCGAGGTTGAAGACCGCCGTCGTCGTCAGCACCCACGGCTTGCCGACCGTCTGGCCGTGGCGCGGCGCGACGCGCGGGTGCGTCGGGTGCAGCAGCACGCCGTCGGCGATCGTGTCGACGAGCTCGCGCGAGAACGCCATCCGCGCCGCGGCGGACTTCGTCAGCCGGCCCTGCGGCATCTTCCCTGTCAGCCACTCGCTCATCAGCAGCAGCCGCATCGCACGGGTGTGCGGGCCGTTGCGCCGCAGGCCCTTGAGCAACGTCACGTGGGCGGAGCCCTCGGCGACGATCAGGTCCTTGACGCTGACGCCGGCCTCGAGCTTCAGCACCGCGATGTAGAGCTCCAGCGCGCGGCGCATGGAGCGCATCGACACGACCTCGAGCCTCGCCCCGGCGCGCTCGAGCGCCTCGGCGGCGCGCAGGCGCGCGGCGCGCAGCTCGCGGCTGACGTTGACGTACGAGGCGTCCTCGCTGAGCAGGACGCGCATGCCCTCGATCGGCACGTCGGCGGGATCGCCGATCGGCATCTCGCGCACGTACGGGTCGACGCCGTCGGGGCCCGCGATGACGCGCAGCATCGGGATCAGATCCTCGGCGCGGCGCGTGATCGGCCCGATCGTGAGCATGATCGCGGCGGTCTCGGTCGTCGTCGTCGGAAACTGCCCGGTGCTCGGCACGAGGCCCGGCGACGGCTTCAGGCCGAAGACGCCGTTGAAGAAGGCCGGGATCCGGATCGAGCCGGCGATGTCGGCGCCGAGGCCGAGCGGCGAGCCGCCGGAGCCGACGACCGCGCCCTCGCCGCCGGACGAGCCGCCGGCCGTGCGGCGCGGGTCGTAGGCGTTGCTCGTGCGGCCGTACTGGCGGTTCTCGGTCTCGATCCAGAGGCACAGCTCGGGCGTGTTCGTGACGCCGAGCGGGATCGCGCCGGCGTCGATCATGCGCTGGACCGTCGGCGCGTTCTCGGTCGCGCGCCACCCGCCGCGCGAGACGAGGCCGGCGCAGTTCGGCATGCCGGCCATCGCGATCGATTCCTTGATCGTGCACGGGACGCCGTGAAACGGCGGCAACGCCGAGGGATCGATGGCCGCGGCGACGCGCGCGTCGGCGTCGTCGGCGTCCTCGCGGGCGGCGTCGTAGCGATCGACGACGACGGCGTTGATGCGCGCGTGCGTGCGCTGCTGCTGCTCGATGTGCGCCTCGACGACCTCGCGTGAGCTCGTCTCACCGGTGCGGATCGCGCGGGCGAGATCGATCGCGGAGCGCTTGGTCAGCGCGGCGGTGGGCGCGTGCACGGCCATGCACGATCGAATCTACCGGGGCCGCTTCGCGAGCGGTCGCGGGGTGCGCCGGGCGACGGCGGCCCGGGTGTACCCTGGCGACGATGGAGGCCAACCCGTCTTCGAGCTCCGGCGGCGCGCTCGACGACGACGGCATCGCAGGGGTCGCCGCGGTCGACGGCGCGACGCTTGAGCGCTTCGCCGAGCTGATCGTGCGCTTCGCCGCCAACGTCCAGCGGGGGCAGATCGTCGCTGTCGGCACCGAGCCGGGCAAGCTCGAGATGACGCGCGCGATCGCGGCCGCCGCCTATCGCGCAGGCGCGAAGTACGTCGACGTGACGCAGTTCGACCTGCACCTCAAGCGCGCCCGGATCCTGCACGCCGACGAGGACACGCTGGACTACGTGCCGCCGTGGCTCGGCGAGCGGATCCTCGCGCTGGGCGAGCACCGGGCCGCGCGGATCGGCCTCACCGGCCCGACGGCGCCCGGCTTGCTGAGCGATCTCGATCCCCAGCGCGCGGGGCGCGACCAGCTGCCGTTCCTGCGCGAGAGCAGCGAGGTCGTCAACGCGCGTACGACGAACTGGACCGCGGTGCCGTGCCCGACGCCGGCCTGGGCGCGGCTCGTCTACCCGCAGCTCGAGCCCGAGGCGGCGCTCGAGCGCCTGTGGGAGCAGGTGCTGCACATGTGCCGCCTCGACGAGCCTGACCCCGTCGCGGCCTGGACCCAGCGCCAGGACGTGCTCGTCGGCGTCGCCGAGCGGCTGACCGAGCACGGCTTCGACGCGCTGCACTTCGACGGGCCGGGGACCGACCTGCGCGTCGGCCTGCTGCCGACGTCGCGCTGGCTGTCGGCGCGCTTCTCGACGGTCGACGGGATCGTCCACATGCCCAACCTGCCGTCCGAGGAGGTCTTCACGGCGCCCGACCCCTCGCGGGTCGACGGGGTCGTGCGCTCGACGAAGCCGCTGGTCGTCGGCGGCACGATCGTGCGCGGGCTAGTCGTGCGCTTCGACGGCGGGCGCGCGGTCTCGATCGACGCCGACGAGGGCGGCGAGCTGCTGTCGCAGTACGCCGCGCGCGACGACGGCGCGTGCCGCCTGGGCGAGGTCGCGCTGGTCGACGGCGAGGGCCGCATCGGCCCGCTGGACACGGTCTTCTACGACACGCTGATCGACGAGAACGCGGCCTCGCACGTCGCGCTCGGCGCGGCCTACGAGTTCACCGCCGGCGAATCGGACCACGAGCGCCTCAACCGCTCGCAGATCCACATCGACTTCATGATCGGCTCGCCGGAGGTCGACGTCACGGGCGTGACGGCCGGCGGCGAGCGCGTGCCGGTGCTGCGCGGCGGCGCCTGGCAGCTCTGAGCGCCGCGCTCGCGACGGCCTCTCGGCCCGCCGCTCCCGATACCCTGAGCGGCCTCGGAGAGGTGCCGGAGCGGCTGAACGGGCACGACTGGA
>JAWVGK010000460.1:0-3665 GCA_033855155.1 Solirubrobacteraceae bacterium
CACCCGGGTCCGCGCCCGGCGATCCTGCTGATCGACGAGCTCGACCGCGCCGACGACGACTTCGAGGCCTTCCTGCTCGAGCTGCTCGCCGAGGCGACGGTGACGATCCCGGAGATCGGCACGATCACCGCGACGCACCCGCCGATCGTCATCCTGACCTCCAACCGCACGCGCGACCTGCACGACGCCGTCAAGCGCCGCTGCCTGTACCAGTGGATCGACTACCCCGCGCCCAAGCGCGAGGTCGAGATCGTCCGCCGCCGCGTCAAGGGCGCCGCCGAGGTGCTGACGGTGCAGGTCGCCAACGCCGTCTCGCGGATGCGCAAGTCCGACGTCCAGAAGCCCCCGGGCATCGCCGAGGCGATCGATTGGGTGTCGGCGCTGAACATGCTCGGCATCGAGACGCTCGACGCCGAGAGCGCCGATCGGACGCTAGGCTCGGTGCTGAAGTACAGCGAGGATCAGGAGGTGATCCGCGCCGGAGGGCTGGAGCAGCTGATCGCGCTCGAGGAGAACTAGGTGGCCGACAACGGCTATTCCGTGGAGAAGGTGCGCAGGGACGACGGTGCCTTCGGCGTCGAAGACGTCGACCTGGACCTGCCCGCGGTCGTTGGGGCCTTCAGCCAGCGCCTGCACGACGCCGGCATGCCCGTCACGCCGTCGCAGACCCAGCAGTACGCGCGCGCGCTCGCGCTGACGAAGCCGATCTCGCGCCGTCGCCTGTACTGGACGACGCGCGGCATCTTCGTCACGGGCTTCATCCAGGTCCCGACGTTCGACCGCGTCTTTCGCGAGGTCTTCGGCAGCTCGGCGAAGACCGAGGTCGACGACTCCGAGGTCGAGCTCGAGCCGGCGCCGCCGAAGGACTCCGAGGAGACGGAGACCGAGATCGACAGCGACATCGAGCAGGACGAGTCCTCCGGCGGCTCGGACCTCAGCCAGTCCGGCGGCGAGGGCGACGACGACGACGACGCCGAGGAGATCGAGATCCCGATCCTCTCGGCGAGCGAGGAGGAGGAGCTGTCCGAGAAGCACTTCTCCGCGCTGCAGGCGAACGAGCTCGCGGCGCTGTATCGCCTCATGGTGCGCCTCGACCTCGCCACGCCCGTGCGCCGCACGCGCCGCAAGCAGCGCGGCCGCCACGGCGAGCACATGGACATGCGCCGCACGCTGCGCAACAGCCTGCGCACGGGCGGCGACCCGATCAAGCTCGCGCGCCGGCGCCGCCGCGTGCACAAGCGCCGGCTGGTGCTGCTGTGCGACATCTCGGGCTCGATGGAGCCCTACGCGCGCGCATACCTGCAGTTCCTGCACTGCGCGCGCGCCAGCGGCCCCGACCACGAGGCGTTCGTCTTTGCGACGCGGCTCACGCGCCTGACCAAGCAGCTCGCCGGCCGCAACCCGCAGCGGGCGATCCGGCGCGCCACCGAGGCGGTCGACGACTGGTCCAGCGGCACGCGCATCGGCGACGCGCTGAAGTCCTTCAACGACCGCTACGGCCGCCGCGGCATGGCGCGCGGAGCGGTCATCGTGATCCTGTCCGACGGCTGGGAGCGCGGCGACCCGGAGATCGTCGGGCGCGAGATGGAGCGCCTCGCGCGGCTCGCCTACCGGATCGTGTGGGTCAACCCGCGCGTCAGCGCGCCGGGCTTCGCACCGAAGGCGGGCGGGCTCGTCGCGGCGCTGCCGTACTGCAACGCGCTCGTCAGCGGCCACAACCTCAACGCCCTCGACGAGGTCGCCGACGCGATCGCCGCCGACCACGAGACGGACGCGATGGGGCTCGCGAGCTGGCGCCCGCCGTCGCTGGACGGCGACGAGGAGGAGGACGCGTGGGGCATGGCCGGCTCGGGCTCGGTCGGCATCGCGATGCCCAGCGGCTACGCGCCGAAGAAGGGCAAGACCGCGCCCGGCCGCAGCTGGTCGGACGTCGACGACGAGGGCTTCGCCGCGGACCGGCGGCTGTGACGCTGCCGCTCGCCCACATCGCGGGGATCCCCGTCGAGGAGACGCTCGCGATGGCCGTGCCGGTGTTCGGCGCGACGTGTGCGGCGCTGATGGCGACGCTGCGCGGCCGCGGACGCCGCCCATGGCGGCGGTCAGGCAAGCCCTAGCTCGACCGCACCGCGAGAACGGTCTGCCGCCGACGACCTTGACCCCGATGAGGTCGCGTCGCCGACGGCGATGATCGTTTGAAGCCCTCCCCTACGACAACGTCAATCGCGGTACGACGTCTGCGCGTCGAGCGAGCCTTCCATGCCCGGCGGCAGCTCGATCGCTCCTGCGTGGGCGTACAGCGCGATCTCCTCGATGCGCTTGCCCTGCGACGGGTCACGGCCCGGCGACCAGGCGCCGTTGGACCACGACAGGTTCTGCGGCGAGACGCCGAGCATCGACGCTGCCAGCAGCTGCGCCTTGTCGCGGATCTTGCGGCACGTCGCTGCGACGGCGTTCGCGGTGCCGCCGCTGGGGTCCGTCAGGAACCCGTGGCCGTCACCGAAGCGATCGCCGTCCTCCGGGACGACCTTCACGTCGGTCGCCGGTACGCCGAGCTCGTTGGAGACGATCTGCGCGAGCTGCGCCTCCTGTCCTCCGCTGGCGGTGGTGAGGCTGAGGACGGACTTCCCCGTCGGGTGCACGCGCAGGAACACCGCCCGATAGGCGCTCAAAGAGATCCCCTCCTGTACTCGATTGGTGCCGATAGCTGCACAGTCACGCTCCTTCCGAGAGGTCTACGCGGGCGCACGAAGCGGCCGCTTGACAGCCGGGGGAGTATGACAGCTCCGAGGCCCAAACGCCCGGCAGATGGCGCACCGGAACGGGCGCCGCGGGGGCAGCGCGCCGGCTCCCGGTGCGACGCGCGAACCGGCGCCGTCGTCGGCGCCGGCGCAGCCGCTCTCAGGACAGGCTGCCCTCGACCTCGACGGTCAGCTCGTCGTTGACCTTCAGCGCGCCGAAGAGTGCGGAATACGGCTTGATGCCCCAATCGCTCTGCTTGATCGTGGCGCTGCCGGTGACGTTGCCGCCGTCGCCGTTGACGACGAACTCGACGGGCTTGCTCTTGCCACCCATCTCGAGGTCGCCGCTGACCGCCAGGCCGCCGTCGGCGTCGGCGACCGACGACGACGTGAACCCGATCGACTTCTTCTTCAGCACGTCCTTGTCGATCGTCTTGCGGATGTCGGCCTTGTCGTCGTCGCCGAGCGCCTGCAGGCCGCCCTCGCCCTTGACGACGTGCAGCGACGTCGGGTCCGCGCTCAGCTCGAGGCTGCTCGCACCGTCGTCGTCGGCGACGTTCAGCGTCGCCTCCCACGACTTGACCTCGATGACGAGGTCGTGGCCCGCCTTGGCCGCCGCGCCGTGGCGGCCGGTCTTCACTCTGAGAGTGGCGTTGTCCGGTCCCAGCTTGTACTTCCCTGCCTGAATCGACATCGCGCGATTGTATGTCGCGGGTCCGCTCGCGGGCAGCGCGGCCGCCGCTCGAATCATCGACCACACGCGGCCTTCGCGGCCGGCGGATCGAGAAAAGACTTCCTGGTCTGGGCGCGTGGGCGGGGGTCTTCGCGGGCAGAGACCTGGCATACTGCACGCGCCGGACGGCGGCCGCCCCCGTACGGCCCGTCCGCAGGACCACTTGGCCGCGCTCGATGCCGTGGCCGGCGGAG
>JAWVGK010000461.1:0-4598 GCA_033855155.1 Solirubrobacteraceae bacterium
GCGAACTGCCCGACCGGGCCGGCGCCCCACACGGCGATGACGTCGCCGGGCTTGATGTCGCACAGCTCGGCGCCCATCCATCCGGTCGGAAAGACGTCCGACAAGAAGAGCACCTGCTCGTCCTCGAGGCCGCTGTCGATCTTGATCGGCCCGACGTCCGCGAACGGCACGCGCGCGTACTCCGCCTGACCGCCGGCGAACCCGCCCGTGAGGTGTGAGTAGCCGAAGATCCCGGCCGTCGCGTCGCCGAACATCTTCTCGGCCATCGATGCGTTGGGGTTGGAGTTCTCGCACGCCGAGAACAGCCCGCGCGTGCAGGCGTTGCACGAGCCGCACGCGATCGGGAACGGCACGACGACGCGATCGCCGAGCTCGAGGTTCGACACGCCGCGGCCCTTCTCGACGACCTCGCCCATGAACTCGTGGCCGAGGATGTCGCCCTTGCGCATCGTCGGGATGTAGCCGTCGTAGAGGTGCAGGTCCGACCCGCAGATCGCCGTCGACGTGATCTTCACGATCGCGTCGCGGTCGTTGAGGATCTTCGGATCGGGGACGTTCTCGACCGAGACCTTGTTGTGGCCAGACCAGACGGTGGCCCTCATGACGCGCCTGCATCGTCGACGGTGTCGAGCTCTTCGGCGGCGACCGGCTGCGCCGGACGCTGCTTGACCTGACGCAGGCCGAGCTGGCCCTCGGGCGAGCCGTCCGAGCGCGCGATCTCGCCGGTCTCGAGGATCTGCTTGAACCGGCGCAGGTCGTCCTTGCACTGGATCGCCGGCTCCTCGCCGAGGATCTTGGCGAACGTCGCGCCGAACGCGCCGGCCGGCGGCGCGTAGCGCAGCTCGAGATGGATCTCGGTGCCCTGGTCGGCGGGCGCTGCGACGAACCGCACGCTGCCGGAGTTGTCGACCTTCGAGCCCTCCACCGAGCTCCACGAGATGCGCTCGCCGGGGACGTCCTCGGTCACCTGCGCATCCCATGCGACCGTCATGCCCAGCGGTCCGCGAGCCTTCCAGTGCGAGCGCTCGCCGTGCGTCGCGTGGACCTCCTCGAGATGCGCCATGAAGCTCGGGAAGCGCTCGAAGTCGCGCCAGTACGCATAGCACTCCTCGCGATCGCGGCGCACGGTGATCGTCGCCGCGATCTGGACCGGCTCGGCGCCGGTCTCGGGCTCGTCGGCGGCGTCGCGCGTCAGCCGCACGCCGTCGTAGACGTCGGCCGCGAACGCGCCGATGACCGCGCCCGTCGCGGCCAGCGTCCGCGTCGGGTGGGGGCTCTTGCCGCGCAGCGCCGCGGCCAGCAGCGCGAGGTCCATCGTGTCGCCGGCGACGCGCGCCCAGACCCACTCCTTCGGCAGGCGCTCGCTGAAGATGCCGACGCCGGCCACGATCTCGCGCGCGCCGACGACGCGCATCCACATGCGGTTGCGCGCGTCGTCGCGCACGCCGATCATGCGGTTCACGCGCCCCGGCGAGGTGATCTGCGGCACGCCGAGCGCGAAGCTGAACGCGCCCAGGCCGCGCGCGACGGGATCCTTTGGCCCGCCGCCGCCGTTCTTGCTGACTGCCGTGACGGCGCTCATGCGGCGTGCACCGTCGAGAACTCGCGCACGATCGCCTCGCAGAACGCCGGCAGGTCGTCCGGATCGCGGCTGGAGACGATGTTCGCGTCGACGCAGACCTGCTCGTCGACGACCTCCGCGCCGGCGTTGCGCAGGTCGGTGCGCAGGCTCGGAAACGACGTGATCCGCCGGCCGCGCAGGACGCCGGCCTCCAGCAGCGTCCACGGGCCGTGGCAGATCACGCCGACCGGCTTGCCGGCGTCGACGAAGCCGCGCACGAACGCGACCGCGTCGTCGTCCATGCGCAGGCGGTCGGGGTTGCACGTGCCGCCGGGCAGCAGCAGCGCGTCGTAGTCCTCGACCGACGCGTCGGCGACCTTGCGGTCGACCCGGAACGTGTCGGCCGGCTCGAGGTCGTTGTTCATCGCCTGGATCTCGCCGTCGTCGAGCGACAGCAGCTGCGTCTGTCCGCCCGCGTCGTGGACCGCCTGGCGCGGCTGCTGCAGCTCGACCTGCTCGACGCCGTCGGTCGCGAGGATCGCGATCTTGCGCTCGTGAAGCTCGTGCGCCATCGTCGCTCCTTCCGTCTGTGGGGTGGGTTGTCGCACCGCCGTCCCGTACGGGCTCTGACAGGGGATAGGCCGGATCGCGCGATCGCAAACGTCGTCTTGGCGGCGCCGGCCGCAGGCCGCGCGGAGCGCAGGCACACGGTGCTGTGACAATGGGCGCGTGAACGTCACCCTCCCAGACGGAACCGAGCTCGAGCTCGCGGACGGCGCGACGGGCGCCGACGCCGCCGCCGCGATCGGCGCGGGCCTCGCGCGGGCCGCGCTCGCCGTGCGCCAGAACGGCGAGGTGCGCGACCTCGCGCGCCCGCTCGTGCCCGGCGAGCCGCTGGAGATCATCACCCCGAAGAGCGACGGTGCGCTGGACGTCATCCGCCATGACGCCGCGCACGTCCTCGCCGCGGCGGTCATGGAGCTCTATCCCGGCGTGAAGATCTCGATCGGGCCGCCGATCGACAACGGCTTCTACTACGACTTCGAGTTCCCCGACGGCGTGGCGATCTCCGACGCGGACTTCGATCGCATCGAGCAGAGGATGCGCGAGCACGTCAACGCCGACGAGGCGTTCGTGCGCGAGGACGTGACGATCGCGCAGGCGCTCGAGCGCTTCCGCGGCGAGGACCAGGACTACAAGGTCGAGCTGATCGAGGACCTCGTCCGAGACCAGGGCATCGACACGGTCAGCCTCTACACCAACGGCCCCTTCACCGACCTCTGCCGCGGCCCGCACGGCCCGGGGACCAAGCGCATCAAGGCCTTCAAGCTGCAGTCGGTCGCCGGCGCGTACTGGCGCGGCGACGCGACGCGCCAGCAGCTGACGCGCATCTACGGTACGGCGTTCTTCTCCAAGGACGACCTCAAGGCGCACCTCGAGCGCCTCGAGCAGGCCCGCGCGCGCGATCACCGCAAGCTCGGCCGCGAGCTCGACCTGTTCATGTTCAGCGAGCTGTCGCCCGGCTCGCCGTTCTGGCAGCCGGCGGGGATGGCGATCTGGAACGAGCTGTCGAAGCTCTGGCGCACCGAGAACGTGCGTCGCGGCTACCGCGAGGTCAAGACGCCGATCCTCTACGACGTCGACCTGTTCAAGCAGTCCGGCCACTGGGACACCTACCGCGAGAACATGTACTTCACCGACGTCGAGGATCGCCCGATGGGCCTCAAGCCAATGAACTGCCCGGCGCACATCCAGCTGTTCAAGAACGAGCGGCGCTCCTATCGCGACCTGCCGATCCGCTACTCCGAGCAGGGCCTCGTCCACCGCCACGAGCCGTCGGGCACGCTGCACGGGCTGATGCGCGTGCGCCACATCACCCAGGACGATGCCCACATCTTCTGCACCGAGGAGCAGGTCCGCGACGAGGTCATCGCCGCGCTGGACTTCGGCTTCTTCCTCTATGACCTGTTCGGCTTCGAGCCGCGCCTGGAGCTCTCGACGCGGCCCGAGAAGCGCGTCGGCTCCGACGAGATGTGGGATCGCGCCGAGGCCGCGCTCGAGGGTGCGCTGCGCGAGCGTGGGCTGAGCTATGAGGTCAACCCCGGCGACGGCGCCTTCTACGGCCCGAAGATCGACCTGCACATGACCGACTCGATCGGGCGCTCGTGGCAGCTGGGCACCGTCCAGCTGGACTACTCGATGCCCGACCGCTTCGACCTCGCCTACGTCGGCGCGGACGACAACGAGCGCGCGCCGGTCATGATCCACCGCGCGCTGCTGGGCTCCTTCGAGCGCTTCATCGGCATCCTGATCGAGCACTACGCCGGCGAGTTCCCGGTCTGGCTGACGCCGGTGCAAGCGATCGTGCTGCCGATCGCCGACCGCCACCTCGACGCCGCGCGCGGCGTGCTCGACGCGCTGACCGGCGCCGGCCTGCGCGCGGAGCTCGACGAGCGCACCGAGTCGGTCGGGCGCAAGATCCGCGACGCCGAGCTGCGCAAGCTGCCGTACATGCTCGTGATCGGCGACCGCGAGGCCGAGGGCGCGAGCGTCGCAGTGCGCGAGCACGGCCGCGGGGACGTCGGCAGCGTGCCCGTCGCGGAGTTCGTCGCGCGCCTGTGCGAGCAGACGGCCGCCCGCAGCGCTTGACAGCCGCGCGTATACTGCGTCGAGTTGACTCAGACCAAGAACTTCACGCAGCGCTCGCACACCGCTTGACGCGCGCAAGGACACAGTAGTGCCGGTCCCTCGCAGGTTCGACCGGCGCCCGCCCGAGCGGGACTCGACGCGGATCAACGAACGCATCCGCGTGCCCGAGGTGCGGCTCATCGACGAGCACGGCGACCAGGTCGGCGTCATGAAGACCGACGACGCGCTGCGCTACGCGCAGGAGCGCGACCTCGATCTCGTCGAGGTCGCCCCCGAGGCGCGCCCGCCCGTCTGCCGCGTGCTCGACTACTCCAAGTACAAGTACGAGCAGGCCCAGAAGCTCAAGCAGGCGCGCAAGCACCAGCAGCAGATCACGATCCGCGAGATC